>NZ_JAQYUU010000001.1:1535311-1842374 GCF_028728205.1 Clostridium sp. 'White wine YQ' | reverse complement strand
GGCCCAATAGCTGGAGCAAATAGTCCAGGATGAGCACCAGTAGTATTTAATACGCCTTTCCAACCTATTGAATAAAGTGGTATACCAAGATTTAACTTGTATGAAGGAACCTTATAGATATCTCTATAAGTTTTCATTGCTGCATCTGAGTTATATCTATTTTTAATATCAATTGGATAAATTGGTGATGGATCAGCAGGATTCTCATAAAGTGGTGAGTGGTGATTAGTTATTTTTTCTTTTGCTGTATGAAAATTATAGGACATGACATTTAAGAAATTTAAATATTTATTGTATTTTTGGGGTTCTTGATAAAATAATAGATCATATTCAGCTGGAACAGCAGCAGTAAGAAGCTTTGTAGACATATTATTTAAATCAAAGGATTCACGTATTTCTTTTAAAAGCAAAGTATAATTTGTCCTATCTTCAGGTCCACCTGGACATCCTTTATCATCTGCTATTTTAGGGTTTGGCTTTCTATCTATTCCTGGGAATTCCCAATCAATATCTATCCCATCAATAAAAGGGTATCTCTTAAGAAAATCAATAATACTATTAATAAAAACACATCTATTTTTAGAATTTAGTGACATGGAATGAAAGTTATGACCTCTAGTCCAACCACCTACTGAAATTAAAACTTTTACGTTGGGATAAAGATTTTTATAGTACTTATATTCTCCCAAATGTCCTTTAAGTCCATTAGAATGAGGAAAAGATTTATGAAAATCCAAATATCTGTCTATGCTATTTAATTTATATTTATTATCTACTTCAAAGAAGGCATGGCAAATAGTAGTAACTTTATCCCAAGGAATTTGACCAACTTGTATGTAATTGTGAACCGCTTGTGTTGCACCCCAATTCGGGAAATATATTAATATATTTTTATTAATGTTCATTATTTATCCTTTAAATTATTTTTATATATAGGTATTCTACTAGAATGGTTTTTGTACCATATAACAATCCCCCTAACATAAGATTAATTTAAATATTATAATAATTATTAGTATTTTTATATAGGAGGAAGCTTATGGAGGATTGGAATCAACCACAATTAGTAGTAAGCAGATGTTTAGGGTTCAGTAAATGTCGCTATAATGGGCAGAGTTATAATGATAAATTTGTAGATAAGCTTAAGGATTATGTTAATTATATTACTGTTTGCCCAGAAGTTGAAATTGGACTTGGAACACCTAGGGAATCCTTAAGATTGGTAAAGGAGAAGGATAAAATTGAACTTTTTCAACCTACAACGGAAAAAGTATTTACTGAAGTTATGGAGACTTATTCATCAAGATTTTTAGATTCAATTAAAGATATTGACGGCTTTATACTTAAAGGTAAATCCCCGTCATGCGGAATAAAAGACGTAAAAATATACTTAGGAACGGTGAAGTCGGTAGGAACAATAAAGGGAGCAGGAATATTTGCAGCAAAGGCTATGGATAAATATCCTTATTTAGCTATTGAAGAAGAGGGAAGGTTAAAAAACTTAAAAATAAGGGAACATTTTTTAACTAAAGTATACACAATGTATGAGTTTCGTAGGGTTATTGAAAGTGAATCAATTGAGGAATTACTTAAGTTTCATTCTCATAATAAATTTCTTTTTATGGCATATAATCAAAAAGAACAAAAAGTTATGGGGAGAATTCTAGCAAATCATGAGAATAAAAATATAGAAGAAATAATGAATGAATATAGAGAACATCTTGGATTGACTTTTAGAAGAGTACCTAGGTATACAAGTTACATTAACACCTTAATGAAAATATTTGGGCACTTTTCTGATGAGATTTCTTCAAAGGAAAAAGAGTTTATTTTAAGTACTTTTGATAAATACCGAGAAGAGAAGATACATCTAAGTGTGCTTGTAAATCTTATTAGATCATATGTTATAAAATATGAAGAAGACTATTTAATAAATCAAAGCATCTGGACTCCTTACCCAGAAGGGTTGCTTGATATAAGTGACTCTGGAAAAGAAGGTGGGTTATGAAATTTTGACGCTTCATTAAGAGTTATAGGAAAAATAATTCTTAGAAAATACAGAAAACATGTTTATTCTATTCATATAGGTGGTAAAAGTTTTGTAGAAAAAGCCAATGAAATGGAATTTGATGTTGTCAACATAATGAATTAGGCATTTATATAAGAAATTCTCAAAAGGGCGTTTTTGCTTGTGTAATAAGCAAAACGTCTTTTTTGATTGTAATAAAGTGTCAGATAAAATTACGAGGAATTAAGGAATAATGTAGTTTCAGGTATGTAAATAGAGGATTTTTTTTATTGACATAAACATAAAAAGAAATATAACATTGTATTGGGTAATTTACATTATATGTAAAAACTACAAAATAATAGAAGGGGGAAGGATAGAGGAATGTTTAAAAAAGTTTTTTCAACACTGTTAGCGGTTAGCGTATTAGTAATGAGTTTCCCAAGTGTTGCATTTGCTGCAGGTGAAAATGGTTATACACCAAATGATCAATATTCTTATATTGTGTCTGCAAAAACAGGAAAAGCTGTTCAGATTACTGGAAGTAGTGCAGATCCAGTTACAGCTAATGCGGATATCCAAGATAAGAATGGTAATAACCTAGCTGCTAAAGCTCTATTCAAAATGTTAAAATCTAATACTAATTCAAACTTAGTAAGCTTTTCATCGGTGGGTAACCAATGGAATATGCTTAAGTCAGAGACTGTAAATGGACTAAATGCTATAACTAATAGCAATCCAAAGAAAACTACAGTTGATGGATGGGAATCATTTACACTAGAACAATTATCAGATGGAAGTTTTACGATGAAAGATGGTAACTTCCATAAGTTTGTTTCTGTAAATGATGAAGGAAAATTAGTGACTACTGATTCTGAAGCAGTTACTGACGCAGAAAAATTCTTCATAGTAGAACCAACATGTCCACCAGAAGAAGATCAAGTAGCTACAGATATTTATATCGAGCATGTAGCTACACACAATATCGTAACAGTGGATGGGGTCGCAGGCAACCCTATTGATGTAAAAACTCCAATGCCTAGTGATAGAGCAAATGTTCCAGAGAACGCTATATTTAAATTAGGATATGGTTCTTTCCAGAACAATGCTACTGTTAACTTCAAATCTAATAAAAACACATTATGGACTGGAAGCAATAATTTTGTTAGACAAGTAGGAGATATGCAAATTGGGGGATGGGAATCCGTTCAAGTTGTACCTCAAGGGGACGGTACTGTTGCTTTTAAACAAACAGAAGGATGGAAATATATCACAGTTAGTGACGGGAAGATGGCTCCAGGAACTTTAACTAGTGCGCCTACAGATAACGAAAAATTCATTATTCACACAACATCAACCCCTAAAAAAGTAAGCAAGATTACTATGTCAAAGATAGAAGGTAATTCTGTAACACTTTCATGGAGTGCATTAGAAGGCACTATTTTTAGTGGATATGAAATTTGGAGATCAGAAGCTCAAGGAGGTCCATACACAAAAGTAGGTAACGAAACTGCACAAACAACTTATACAGATACAGGACTTCAATTTAACACTAAATACTATTATGTAGTTCGTACAGTTAATGGACAAAGTCCTTATGCACAAAGCTCAGAATTCTCAGTAACTACACTTGCTGGAAGTCGTCCAAGCACACCACCTTCAGGTCTTGATATTGCTAAAGACGGTAATAATATCAAGTTAACTTGGAATGCTGATCCAAGTGTAAGCAAATTTGAAATTTATCGTGCAGGTGGAAAGTTTGGTAACTTTGAAAAAATAGATGAAACTACAGAAGCAAGCTATATAGATACAAATCCAAATGCTTCTAAGTATGAAAACTATTATAAGATAACTTCAGTTAATGAATATGGTACAAGTGATTATTCAAATATCACTTCATTAGAAACTAAGATGTTTGGAAATAACATGATTTTCTATAACGCTAAATATGATAATATGAATGCAATAGGACAAGAAGTAAATGCAATTCATGATAATACAACATTCCAAGGCCAATTCATTCCTAATCGTTATGGTTTATATTTTAAGCCAGGAAACTATAATGATGCAGGATTATTAAATATTGGTTTCTACACTCAAATAGCTGGACTAGGAAAAACACCATTAGATACAAAAATTCAAAATCTATCTACTCCAGCATGCTTACCAAATAATAATGCGACACAAACATTCTGGCGTACTGCTGAAAACTTTACAGTATCTGCAGAGGTTAACCCTGATGACAAAATGCCTTGGGCAGTTTCACAAGCTGCACCTCTTAGAAGAATGAATGTTGAACGTACTACTCAATTTGACTGGAATTATGGATGGGCAAGTGGCGGCTTTGTTGCAGATAGTGCATTTTCAAAGAATGTTGGTTCATACACTCAACAACAATGGTACTCTAGAAATAGTGATTTAACTGGAGGATGGTATGGAGTAAACTGGAACGGAGTATTCCAAGGAGATACTAATGCTCCAAAGAGTAACTGGGACAAGAATCCGGGGAATCCATATACAACAATTGATAAGACCCCAATCGTTAGAGAAAAACCATTCCTATATTTAGGTGATGACGGAGAATACAAGGTATTTGTACCTGATCTTAAAAAAGATAGTTCAGGAATTTCTTGGTCAAAAGACAATATGGGAAGTGGCCAATCATTGGATATTAGTAAGTTCTATATTGCTAAAGAAGGTGTAGATACAGCTGAAACACTAAATGCTGCATTAGATTCAGGAAAGAACCTATTCTTTACACCTGGTATATATGAATTAACAGAACCACTTCATGTAAAGAATGCTAACACAATCATTCTAGGAACTGGACTTGCAACTCTTGTACCTAAAAATGAAAAGGCTGCAATGCTAGTTGATGACCAGTCAGGTGTAATTGTTGCTGGACTTTTATTTGATGCATATTATAGCTCAACAAATATGCTTCAAGTTGGTCAAAAAGGCAGCGATAAAGATCATAGTAATAATCCAATATCCTTATCAGACTTATACTTCCGTATTGGAGGATTTAAGGATGTAAATGTTAATGTTGATACAACTGTTGAAATTAACAGTAATGATGTAATAGGTGATCACTTCTGGGTATGGAGAGCAGACCATGGTGCAGGTGTTGCTTGGGATAGAAATACTGCAAGAAATGGTTTAGTTGTAAATGGTAATAATGCTACAATGTATGGAATGTTCGTTGAACATTTTAATGAATACCAAACAATATGGAACGGTGAAAATGGTCGTCTATACTTCTATCAATCAGAAACACCATATGATCCACAATCCCAAGAAGGATGGATGAGTCATGATGGTACTGTTAAAGGATACGCTTCATATAAGGTATCTAATAGGGTTAATAACCACTTAGCTGTTGGTTTAGGTGTATATGATGTATTCATTAATACTAATGGTGCAAGCATCTTTATGGATAATGCAATAGAAGTTCCAAATAAAGAAAATGTAACTATTCAAGATGCATGTATAGTTGAATTAGGTGCCTCAGATGGCCCACTTGTTGGAGTTAACAGTATAGTAAATGGAACTGGTAATGCAACAAGCACTGGTAAAGGCGGAAAAGGCTATGCAAAAGAAAATCTTCTTGAATACAAAAATGGTATTGCAACATTATTAGATACAAAAGGTGAAACTCCAGTAAAATATACTAAGCAAGGGACAGAGCCTACAAATTCTGTAGAAGACTGGAGATTCTATATTCCAACATTAGTTGGTAAAGCAAATGCTTTAAATAAAAAAGACTATACTCCAGAAAGTTGGTCAGTATTAGTAAAGGCTTTAAATGATATTAAGGCTCTTCTAAACGATAATACTGCAACTGCAACAACTCTTGGAAATGCTTATAATTCACTTGATAAAGCTATCAAAGATTTACAAGCAAAAGCTCCAGTTGATAAATCTGTACTAGAAAAATTATATAATGACAATAAAGATAAATCACAAGGAAAATATACAGATAGCAGCTGGAAGGAATTCCAAGGTGCATTAACTAATGCAAAGACAGTTCTAGATAACGAAGATGCAGTGCAAGCAGATGTAGATGCTGCCTTAAAGACACTACAAGATGCTATAACTAATTTAGCAGAAGTACCAGTAGTAACTGTAGATAGATCTGCATTAGTAAAATTATATAATGACAATAATGATAAATCACAAGGAAAATATACTGATAGTAGCTGGAAGGCATTCCAAGATGCTTTAACTAGTGCAAAAACAGTTCTAGACAATAAGGATGCTAAGCAGACAGATGTAGATGTCGCATTAAAGGCTCTACAAGATGCTATAGCTAACTTAAAGGAAAAAACTGAAGACACTGCTGCATCAGATCTTCCTAAGACAGGTTCACCAATTGATGCTTCGATTTTATTGCTAATCGGTGCAATGGCAACAGTAGGTGGAGTAACTTTAAGAAGAAAGAAAGCTTCACAAGAATAATAATTAAAGGATGCTGTGTTTGTCGTACGTGACAAACATAGCATCCTCTTTGTTTTAAAGTATTCTTTTAATATCCTTTAATGTAGTAATTTCATAAGTAGGATTAATATTTGATACATTTTTGGTTTTAGCTGGATTAAACCAACAGGTATCAACTCCAAAGTTTAATCCACCCTTTATGTCAGAAGTTAAACTATCACCTATCATAATTACTTTGCTCTTATCAAAATATTTTATAGAATTTAAAGCAACTTCGAATATCTTAGAATCAGGTTTTGAAGCTTTCACTTCTTCAGAGATTACGATATTTTCAAAATATTTCGCAATAGGAGATTTTCTAATTCTTCTATCTTGAACATCAGTAAGCCCATTAGTAACCATAACAAGTTTATAATTTTTGTGAAGTTCTTCTACAAGAGGGATACTTTCCTCATATAAATGGGATTCATTAGCTAAGTTTTTTACATAGGAATCAGCAAATTCAGATTCATCAAATTTAACACCTATTTTATCTGATAATCTTTTAAATCTTTCTATCTTTAGTTTTTCTTGAGTAATATTTCCCTTTTCGAATTCATCCCATAAGGCTTTGTTAATTTCTTTATACACTTTTAAATGATAATCTTCATCATAGTTTATATCAAACTGAATCATTGTGTTTTTAAAAGCATTGTTTTCAGATTTTTTAAAATCAAATAAAGTATCATCTGCATCAAATAATATAACTTCGTATTTCATAGTATCCTCCATTTAAGTTGTTTCTATAATTATACCATGCTTTACATGTGGTAATTCATAAGTTACCATATTTATATAAATTGTAATAGGACATGTGTCCTGTTTTGGAGGAATTATGAAGAGAATTTATGATAAAAACCTTATAGAGAAGTATTTTAATAAATATGATATAGAAAATTTATTTGATGAAAATATAATTAATTATTCAGAACTCCATTTTTACGAAAATGGAGAATTAATTTTAGAAGCTCAAGAGAAACTTGAGTACTACTATTTACTTGTGGAAGGAAAAATTAAGATATCATATCTATTTGAGAATGGAAAATCTATGTTTTTAAAGTTCTACAGCCCGCTTAAAACCATTGGTGATATTGAATTGTTTGAAAATATTCCTATACGCTGTGATGTAGAAACCATATCAGAAGCCTACTTAATAGCAATACCTGCAAAGATTCTTCGAGAGGAGTACTATAATAACTTAAACTTTTTGCATCATCTAATTAATTCATTAAGTGAAAAGTTAGATGCAACCATTAATAATAGCTCATATAACTTCATATATCCCCTCATAAATAGGTTAGCAAGCTACTTGGTTGAATATATAGAGAATAAAGAGTATATAGTTTTAAACTCATCATTTAAGGAAATAGCTCAATTTTTAGGTACTACCTATAGACATTTAAGTAGAACCTTTAATGAACTTGAAGAAAAAGCGATTATAAGATGTGAGGATAAAAAAATATTTATATTAGATGAAGAGAGGTTAAGAGAATTATCTAAAAACCTATATAAGTAGATAAGATTGGGCATTAAGATAAAGCATCACTTTGAAGAAATCAGAGATGCTTTATCTTTTTAATTTACAGATTTATATTGCTACTGAACTGCTAGTAAATCAACAGTAGGAATATTTGCATTAATCCATTTTAACGAAGGTAAATATTCTTTATTTAACCATAGAAGCTTAGAGTGTTCTTTGGAAATTGGAATTCCAGATACTAGCTTACATTTAACTGTAACTAATGTCATCATAAAATCCTGATAATCCTGAGTGTTATATTTAACTACATTTATAAATTCAATAGAGCAGTTTAGTTGCTCCTTTATTTCTCTTTCTACTGCTTCCTTATATCCTTCTCCTTTTTCTAGCTTTCCTGAAGGAAACTCCCAGTGGTTAGGAAGGGACATCTTGGGCGATCTAAGTGCACAAAGTATTTCATTATTTTCATTTTCAATAATTGCTCCAATAACTGTTATTATCTTTTTCATGTAATCACCTCTATATGTATTGTAAAATGAAATCTAAAAAGTAAAACTTTTTATTCTATGTCAAAATTTCAAATATTAACAACGCTTTTTTGTACTATATATAATATCGACTATATTTCAATAAAATTTATTATAAGGTGAAGTTTAAATATAGGCAATTAATATTTAAAGTATTTTATAATTTATTTATGGTTAAAAAAACTAAAGTTAGTTTATACTTGAAATTAAGTATAAAAAAATATATAATTAAGCATAATGAAATATAAACAGCGATGATAAAAACTACGATTTATAAATTTCTTAAGAGAGCCGATGGTTGGTGCGAATCGGTGAAAGGTTAAATCTTTCCACTTTTGGAGCTGTCGATGATGAATCGAAAGGTTAGTACCCTTTATCCTACTTTGTTGAGCGGCTGGCTATAATTTTATCCAGCAATTTGGGTGGCAACGCGGATTATCTCCGTCCCATTATTATATGGGATGGAGTTTTTTTATTTTTCAAAAGTAATTATTATATATTTTATTTAGGAGGAAGAGCATGTTAGATTTAAAATTTGTAAGAGAAAATCCAGAGATAGTAAAGCAAAATATAAAAAATAAATTCCAAGAGAGTAAACTTGGATTAGTTGATGAAGTAATTGCTTTAGATATTGAGCTTAGAAATGCAAAGCAAGAGGCAGAGGCATTAAGAGCTGATAGAAACAAGATTTCTAAGCAGATTGGCGGATTAATGGCACAAGGTAAGAGAGAGGAAGCAGAAGAACTTAAGAAGAAAGTTAATGCTGAATCTGAACACTTAGCTGAACTTGCAACGAAAGAAAGTGAATTAGATAAAAAAGTTAAAGAGATTATGATGGTAATACCAAACATAATCGATCCAAGTGTTCCAATAGGAAAAGATGATAGTGAAAATGTAGAATTAGAAAAGTTTGGAGAGCCAAAGGTACCAGAATTTGAAATTCCATACCATACTGAAATTATGGAAAAGTTAAGTGGAATAGACTTAGACAGTGCAAGAAAGGTTGCTGGAAGCGGATTCTATTACTTAATGGGTAATATAGCAAGACTTCACTCAGCAGTAATTTCTTACGCAAGAGATTTTATGATAGATAGAGGATTCACATATTGTATACCACCTTTCATGATTAGAAGCGAAGTTGTAACTGGTGTTATGAGTTTTGCTGAAATGGATGCAATGATGTATAAGATTGAAGGAGAAGATTTATATTTAATCGGTACTAGTGAGCATTCAATGATAGGTAAATATATCGATACAATATTACCAGAAAGTTCATTACCTCATACTTTAACTAGTTATTCTCCTTGCTTTAGAAAAGAAAAAGGAGCACATGGTATAGAAGAAAGAGGAGTATATAGAATTCACCAATTTGAAAAACAAGAAATGATTGTTGTATGTAAACCAGAAGACAGCATGAAGTGGTATGATAAGCTATGGAAGGATACAGTAGATTTATTCCGTTCATTAGATATACCAGTTAGAACTTTAGAATGTTGTTCAGGGGATTTAGCAGACTTAAAGGTTAAATCAGTTGACGTAGAAGCTTGGTCTCCAAGACAAAAGAAATATTTTGAAGTAGGAAGTTGTTCAAACTTAGGTGATGCTCAAGCACGTAGATTAAAAATACGTGTAGATGGTGATAATGGTAAGTACTTTGCACACACATTAAATAATACAGTAGTTGCTCCACCAAGAATGCTTATAGCTTTCTTAGAAAATAACTTAAATGAAGATGGCTCAGTAAACATTCCAGTTGCATTACAACCATATATGGGTGGAATGACTGTAATTAAATAATAAAATTATAAGAATAAAGAAGGACATTTTGTTTGTCTTAAATGACAAACAAAATGTCCATTTATTTTATTACCAGCCTACATTAATTATTGCATACTTAGGATCTGTTACTTGAAGTGTGCTACTAAAGTCAAATGCATCATCATAGCAGAAACCATATGCTCTGTTTTCATAAGAATGTTGATGCCAAAAAGCTGCATAGTAATTTGCAGGAGCTGCTTGATAGAAGTAGCTTGAGTTATTCCAATGTGCAGGATCAAGCATTACATGTCTATTAAATGCTGCACATATTTGAGTCTTAATTGCTTTTTCATCATCATTTCCCCCATCTAATATACCATTACCTAACAATACTTCTTGAGTCGTAGGTTTTCCATGGATATAAAGATTATAAGCTCCACCATTTTTATTAAATACAAAATCGGTACCTACAACATGACCACTATAAGTTCCTCGGTCACAATTAAAGGTTAATTCGTGAGTTGTATAGTAGTTATAAACATCATTAATATAACTATCAAAATAGTGAGCATTTGCTTTTGATGCTGCAAAAGTACCAAGCCCAGATGCGGGAGCATAAATTCTATCAGAATGAACTAGTGACTTAAATTCATTTGGTACAAAATTCTGGAAAGCACTCATAAGTTCTGCTCTTGTTCCAATATCACCATTTGTCCTATTATATCCACTTTGGCCAACTAATTGTATATTATATGGGAAGCAGAATTGATCAACTCTTGTATTATTAATCCAAAAACCACTACTAGTCCATGCAAATTCAGACCATTCAAACATAATGCCTTTATTTGGGTCTGATGTGTTTGCTAGGTTAGGTCCAGCATAGCCGATTAATCCGTCAGCTGCTTGATTAATTCTTATATAAAGAGGCTCGCCATAGCTTATATACATTCTTGCACCTATCATTTTTGGAACAAATGCATAATTTCGATCACTCACTTTGGTGAAGTAATTTGTGTAGTTAAAAGTACCATCTGGGGTAGTTTTAGTTAAGTGACCTGCTGCATCATTATCACTTAGTGACATAGGAATAAGATTTCCATTTAAATCAACATGAACAAATTGCTTAGTTACAGGGTCTTGTCCAACAATTGCCCAGTAAATCTGATTATCTGAATATTTACCATTGGTATTATTCTTAACTTGTAGGGTTACAAATCCGGATTTTTGTGGAGGTTCAGTAGAAGAGGAACCTGTGTAAATCTTCACAGAAGTCATTTTATCATTTGCATCAGTTCCAACCCAATCTGAACTTGAGGTATAGGACCATTTTGTTCCAGTAAAATTATCTCCATCATATACTTCAACAGTCCATCCACTTGGAATTTTTAATGAAGACATCCAGTTATCAGGGATTCCAGCTGCATTTAACTGTGATAGAGTATAATTCCCTAAACTTAAAGTCTTTGATGCACCACCATAAGATATATCTTGATAGAAGGTAACTCCGGTAGTTGGATTAGTAGACGAGCCAACAGTATAACTATACCAGCTTGTATCATAAGCAGGAGTTCCATTGTTATAAGTGAAAGAGTAATCGATGATATTACCATATGCCACTGTAACAGTTTGCTCATACCTTGAAGCACTGCTATTATAAGTCATTCTAAGATTTTGCTGAGCTCCTGAATTAACTTTATAATGAACATCAACCCAGGAAGTATTTACAGTAGATTTAAACCATATTGTAGCAGTAGAACCTGAGACATCTACACCATAAGTATAGTCGGCTGCATGAACATTAATTTTAAACATGGTTGTACAAAGAAATACGAAAACTAAACATAGTCTTAAAGCTTTTTTAAACATTACATACCCTCCTAAAATTTTCATAAACTTATGAAAAAAAGTATATTTCACAAACTAGGTAAATCCCGTGTAATTCATACCAAATCCTCCTACTAAAATCAAATTTCTACACCGTTGATTTAAGCAGATAAAAGTTGAGAATGAAATTAAATGATAAATTTTAGTAATGTTATGTAGTTTAAAATATTTTACCATAATATTCAATAATTTACTATAAATTTCAAGAATATTGTGACAATTTTGGAAGAGCTATTATTTGATTATTGATTTATTTCAAACTTAAGATTTCGTAAGAATTTCTTATAAGGGATGTAAAGTCTCTCTTCTACAATGAATTCATTAGAAAATACGAGTTCAGAAAAAGAGGAGTAAGACATGAAAAAAGTAATTAAAAGATTTATAGTATTAGTAATTATAATTTGTGGGTTTTGGTACATGTTTGAGCATAAAGAATCAGATCCTAAAGGTGCAGATATAAAGGAAAGTGTATCGAATTTTAGTAAAGAAAATAAAGTAGAAACCCTAGAAAATAATACTGAAGATGATAAACTAGTATTAGTTAATGAAGAAAATGAACTGGATAAAAACTTTCAGCCTAAGGATTTAACTATCCCAAATATAACATTTGTTCAAGGGACAAGTAATGAGGAAAAGCACATTGCTAAGATTGTTAAAGAGCCACTAGAAGAATTATTTAAGGAAGCAAGAAAAGATGGCATAATCCTTCTTGGTAATTCAGGATATAGATCTTATAAATCCCAGGAAAACACATATAACAGCAGAGTGAAATCACAAGGAGAAAACATAGCAGATTCATATGTAGCAAGACCAGGTTCCAGTGAACATCAAACCGGATTATGCATAGATGTAACAAATCAGAAGCAAAGCTTTGTAAAGGGAACAAAAGAAGCAATTTGGCTTGATAAGAATTGTTATAAGTTTGGATTTATAATAAGATATCCTTATGGAAAGAAATATATTACAGGTATTGAGTATGAACCATGGCATATTAGATATGTTGGAAAAGATGCAGCTAAATATATTCATGATAAGGGAATTACATTAGAAGAATATTTGGAAAAATAATTATACATTATCAAAGTTGGAGGGTAAAATGAATAACAATATTCTTGTGGTAGATGATGAAAAAGAAATAAGAAATTTATTAGAAATAAATCTTACAAATGAAGGTTTTAATGTTCTTAAAGCAAGTAACGGTGTAGAGGCTTTAGAAATATTAATTAGAGAAAAAATAGATTTATTAGTATTGGATATAATGATGCCTGGAATGGATGGACTTGAGGTATGCAAACGTGTTAGAGAAAAATATAATATGCCAATTTTAATGTTAAGTGCGAAGGTTGAAGATATGGATAGAATTCAAGGAATTATGACTGGTGCAGATGATTATGTTTGTAAGCCATTTAATCATTTAGAACTAATTGTTAGAGTAAGAGCATTACTTAGAAGAGCATATTTCTTTAACGCTAAAATGCAGACTGAAGAGGATATAATTAGAATTGAATCTATGATTATAGATAAGAGTAAGCATAAGGTAACCAATGAAGCTGGAGAAGAAATATCACTAACAGCAAGAGAATTTGAAATCCTATATCTTTTAGCTACTAATAGAGGAAGGGTATTTAGCGCAGAAGAGATATTCGAAAAGGTATGGAAAGAAAAATACTTTCAGTCTAATAATACAGTAATGGTACATATGAGTAGGCTAAGGGATAAATTAGAGCAGAATATGGAAGGAAATAAAGTAATTCACACTGTATGGGGAGTTGGATATAAAATTGAGAAATAGTAGATTATATAAACATTATTTATTATCCTTAGCTGATATTGGTATATCGGCGTTAATAACATATATTATATACGGAATAACTAGAAAAATAGTGATTTTATCGTATAATAACGTAACAAATGAAGGTAAACTTAGCATTTGGGATATATGGGCATATCTTAGATATATCTTGTTTAGAGAAAATACTAAAATATTTTTGGGTATAATTGTATTTGCAGTAACTTATTTTATTATAACCTATAGAAAAAATAGGAGCTTAGCAGCTATAATAGATGAAACAGAAACAATGGCAAATGGAGATCTAGATAGACTGATTACAGTTAATTCTAGTGGGGATTTTAAAAATTTAGTAAATAATATTAACAGCATATCGAAGCAATTAAAGGAAATAACAATTGAAGAAAGAAAAGCTCAACAGACTAAAAGTGATTTAATAACCAATGTATCTCATGATTTAAGAACTCCATTAACTTCAATAATAGGATACTTAGAAATTATTGATAGCGATAAATATAAGGATGAATTAAAACTAAGATACTATGCTAACATAGCCTATGAGAAAGCCAAAGGACTAAATTTACTTATAAATGATTTATTTGAACTTACTAAAATGCAAAACAATACCATTAATTTAGAAAAAGAAGAAATAAATTTAGTAGAGTTACTAGGGCAGGTAGTTGCATATTTTGAATATCAGTTTAAAAATGCAAAAATGCAATCAAGAGTTAGGTTTTCAGAAGATAAATTAATAGTAGATGCTGATTCTGGAAAACTAGTTAGAGCCTTTGAAAATTTACTTACAAATGCAATTAAGTATGGAAAAGATGGGTTATATGTTGATGTAGTTACAAAATTAGAAGAGGATAAGGCTGTGGTTCAAGTAATTAACTACGGGCAAGCAATATCTCCAATTGATTTACCATATATATTTGATAGATTCTATAGAGTAGAAAAATCAAGAAATAGTAAAATAGGAGGATCAGGACTCGGGCTTGCTATAACCAAAAACATAATTGAATTACATGGAGGAACTATAACAGCTTATAGCGATAATGAAAAGACTATATTTGAAGTTAAGTTACCATTAATATAACTTTTAGAGACGTTTTATTAAATAAAACGTCTCTATTCACATTTATTATCTAATTCGGGATAATACTTTATTGACCAACCCTCAATTTCCTTAATAATGCTAGTTAAGTCTTTTCCTTTAGAAGTTAGGAAGTACTCAACCTTAGGTGGGATCTCAGCAAAAACTTCCTTGTCTATTAGTCCATCATTTTCAAGTTCTTTAAGCTTTTCGTTTAAGACCTTTTGACTTATTCCGCTAGTTATTCTTTGAAGTTCTAAGAATCTTCTAGGTCCATTATATAGATGGCATAGTAAAACAGCCTTCCATTTACCTCTAATTAAATCCATAGCAAAATCTAATAAACATATATATTCTCTACCATTAAATTCTATCATTTAAGTACCATCCTTTAGATTGATTTATTTAAAGCTAAAAATATTTTCAATTTAATAATATAAGATAATGATAAATAACACAATAAATCTTACCAAAAAGTAAGAGACTAACAAAAAAGTGCGTACTTGTGGGTTAGTATATGGAGTCATATAATGAGCACATGAACAAAAATATTGGAGGTATATATTTATGAAAGTTGTTGCATTTAATGGAAGCCCAAGAGAAAATGGAAATACTTATGAGGCAATAAAAGCTGTAGCAAAAGAATTAGAAAAGGAAAATATAGAGGTGGAGATTGTCCATGTAGGAAATAAAGTAATACGTGGATGTTTAGCTTGTGGTGGCTGCGCGAGAAATATGAATGAGAAATGCGTAGTTCAAAATGACCAAGTTAATGAATGGATTCAAAAAATGAAGGAAGCAGATGGAATAATTATAGGTTCTCCTACACATTATTCAGCAATAGCGGGAACTATGAAATCCTTCTTAGATCGTGCATTTTATGTAACATCAGTTAATAATGGAATGCTTAGACATAAAGTAGGGGCAAGCGTTGTTGCAGTAAGAAGATCAGGAGGAGTTCCAGTATTTAATCAGTTAAATAACTATCTTAACTACTCAGAAATGTTAATGCCTTCATCAAACTATTGGAATGTGGTACATGGCACAGCACCAGGAGAAGCTACTCAAGATGAAGAAGGAATGCAAATCATGAGAGTACTGGGAAAGAATATGGCACTACTATTAAAGATTTCTGAAGCAGGAAAAGATACGTTAGAAGAGAGTAAAAGAGAAAATAAAGTATTTACAAACTTTATAAGATAGTATCGATAATCAATAGTTGAAGTTGGTTATCTATAGATAACCAATAGGACGTTTTGTTTGCATTAATATGTAGACAAAGCGTCCTTTTATTTATGGTATAATTTACATAAATATTATGTGAAAGAGTGAAAATATGAAAATAGATAGATTACTTGGAATTGTCATATACTTATTAAATCATAATACTGTAAGTGCAACCATATTAGCAAAGAAATTCGAAGTTTCAACGAGAACAATACAACGAGACATTGAGAGTTTATGCTTAGCTGGAATACCTATTATTTCATTACATGGAGTAAATGGTGGATATTCAATTGAGGATACCTTTAGATTAGAAAAACAGATAACGAGTTCGGAGGATTATCAATATATTACTACAGCCTTAGAGGGAATGAAATCAGCCTATAGAAATGATAAACTTGAAGATACTTTAGAAAAATTATTAAGCATAACTAAGAGAAATGTAGATATTAAACCCCAAATAAAGCTAGATCTTAGCACCTCTAGAGAAGGTAACTACGTAGATGAATACGTGAAAATAATTGATAATGCAATAAAAGAAGAACGTATTATAGAATTTAAATATACAAACTCCTATGGGGATAAATCTTTAAAGTTAGTTGAGCCTTTAGCAATAATATTTAAATGGTATTCCTGGTATATGTTTGGATACTCTAGAGATAAAAAAGATTATAGATTATATAAGTTAGTGAGAATGAGAAATCTAAAAGAAATAACAGGTTTCTTTTCTATAAAGCATGAAAACATTAATAAATTATTAGAGGAGTATGAAAAGCAGGATAATAGAATTTATATGGATGTAAAAATACTCTGCAAAAAAGAAATACGTGTTTCAATAGAGGAATATTTTCCAAAGGGAAATATTGAAGAACTTGAAAATAAGGATTTTATATTGAGCTTTAGAATACCAAGTACTGAAATAGGGTGGAAGGGAATACTTCTAAGCTACAGTAACAAAATTAAGATACTTGAACCAGAAGAATTAAGAGATGAATTTATAATAAAAGCTAAGGAAATTATTGGAGTTTATGAATAATATACGTCATCTTGTTGTCGCATATCCTTTTTTATAATTAAAGCATAGTAAATAAAAAGGAGGAGTTTTATGAGTTATTCAATTTATGAAAAATGTCCAGTTTACGAAAGTGAAAAGTTTATTTTTAGAATGGTGGAGGAGAAGGATGCTGAAGATTTATTAGAATGCTATTCAGATCTTAATGCCTTTAAATTTTTTAATAGCGATAATTGTACAAGTGATTTCTTTTATAAAACGTTAGAAGAAATGAAGGAATGTATTAAGTTTTGGATTGATCAATATAAAGATAAATACTACGTACGCTTTTCCATTGTAGATAAACAGAGGTATAAAGCTATTGGAACTATTGAGTTCTATGATAGGAAAGTATCCTATAAAGATATTTCTAAAGTAGGGGTGTTAAGACTTGATCTTGCTTCAAAATATGAAAAAGAAGAACTTATTACAGACATATTAGATATAGTTATTAATAATTTATGTGAGGCTTTTGAAGTAGAGAATATTATTACTAAAGCTATTCCTGATGCTAGAGAAAGGATTTTAGCATTAAATAATAAGGGGTTTGAAAGATTAGAAGATAAGGCTATTCTGCCATATAATGACTACTATATAAGGTAAAATAAGAAGAGGGGAATTTTTAATTTCCCTCTTTTATTTTAAAGAAGAAGAATTTCTATAGTCTAATGGAGTCATGCCTACAATAGATTTAAAAGTCTTTGAAAAATTTCCTTGATCGCAAAAACAAAGTAGTGTAGAAATTTCTAATACGCTTTTATCAGTAGTTACTAATAAAACCTTGGCACGGTCTATTTTTACCTGTTTAAAATATCTCATAATAGTTATTCCAATATTCTTTTTAAAGGTATTAGATATATATCCAACTGATAATTTTAAATCAGAAGCTATATTTTCTAAGGAGACCTTGTCCTCTATGTGATAATAAAGGTATCCAATTATCTTATTTATTACTAGATTATCTTTAAGTTCTAGGTAATTAATTAATATATCAAAGTAAGAATTAATCATATCTAGTTCTATCTTTTGCAAGGCAGATAGTTTTGAGGTTTCTTGTATTTGCTTATAGAATTTATTATATAAAGTGTGCAAATATTGCTTAGAGGTACCATTGGTAATCACTTCTCTTGCAAAAAGTACATTCCAAATTAAAAGGTCATTTCGCTTAGTCACCGGGGATATATTTTCTAAAAGCTCATTTTTATGCTTTTCTAGTGTTAAATTAATAAGCTTCTCTCTATCTTTATTCTCAATTAAAAATACTGCATCATTATTAAAAAAATACTCATCCGATTCGTATGCATCATACATAAAAAACTATTCCTCTCTAATTATTGTCAATTTAATTATATAGTAAAAATAAATAACATACAAAAAAGACTAAAAATATTAATTATAAACAAATTAGGTAGATTTAAATAAGTATAATAAAATCATAAAGATTGCAATCGTTATCGTTAAGTTATAGTCATAAATTTGGAGGGATATAATGAATAAAAAAGTAAAGTTTATTGCAGGTATGTTAACCGTTGTTATGGGAACTAGTTTATTATATGGATGTGGACAAGGCTCCACTAAAACAAGTGATGAAAAAGAAATTGTTGTCTGGTCTAATTTAATGGATAATGAAGTGGCTAAAGTTGATGAAATTGCTCAAAAGTGGGCAAAGGAAAATAATAAAAAAGTTAAGGTGGTTAAAGATGATTCTGGATATCAAGAATTCTTGACAGCTGCAAACTCTTCAAAAGGTCCAGATATGCTATTTGGACTTGCACATAACAATTTAGGTACCTTTCAAAAAGCTGGTTTATTAGAAGAAGTTCCAAGTGACTTAGTTAATAGAGACGATTATGTAGGAAAGAACATATGGGATGCAGTTTCATATGATGGAAAAGCATATGGAGTTCCTATATCTATGGAAACCTATGCACTATTTTATAACAAGGATAAGGTAAAAACTGTACCAAAAACTATGGAAGAACTAATTACACAGGCAAAGGCATATGGAAAAAGTGGTTTCCAATTTCCTATAAATGATTTTTATTATACAGCTGCCTTTATGCAAACAGAAGGAGGCTATGTATTTGGTGGTGGAAATGGAAAACTTGATGTAACTAACTTAGGTTTTGACAATGAAGGAGCTATTAAGGCATATCAATTCCTTCAAGACTTAGTTCAAAAAGATAAATTTATGCCAGCAGATATTACTCAGGATATCGCAAATAATTCCTTTAAGTCAGGAGATGCAGTTTTTTATATTGGTGGACCATGGGATGTTGCAGGATTTAAAGATGCTGGAGTTAATTTTGGAGTAACAGCAATTCCAACACTTGATGGAAAAAATATAAAGTCCTTTTTGGGAGTACAGGCTGCCTTTGTTAGTAGTAAATCAAATAACAAAGATGATTCTTGGTCATTAATGAAATACTTAATTAAAAATAGCGGAGAAGATTTATATACAACAGGTAACAGAATACCAGTACTAAAATCAGAATTAAATAAAGATATAGTTAAGAATAATGAATATACCCAAGGATTTATAGCACAAACAGCATATGCTGTACCAATGCCTAATGTATCTGAAACACAAGCAATATGGGATCCAGTTAAGAATATACAAAGAATCTTAGGTGGAGAAGATCCAAAGGTTGTTGCAAAAGATATTCAAAAGGCAGTTAAAGATGCAGTAGAAGTAAGCAAGTAATCATAAATAGATATTTCCCAAGGGTATGCTGGTTAATTAAACTAGCGTACCCTAAAAAATACTTACAAGGGGGTATATATGAAGAACTTCAAAGTAAAGAAAAATAGGAAAGCATATATATATCTGACACCAGCACTTATTAGCATTACAGTATTAAGTATACTTCCAATGTTATATACAATCTTCATAGCTTTTACAAATTATTCTCTTAAAAATCAAAATTATGGGTATGGAACAGCAGCAGGCTGGAAGATAGTTGGACTTTATCAATTTCAACAGATATTAACAGGAGCACTTAAATCGCAGTTTTTTCCACTGCTATTATGGACATTAATCTTTACGGCCATATCAACCTTTGGATGTTATTTTATTGGTCTAATTTTTGCAATGTGTTTAAGTGATAAAAATATGAAGGAATCATTTATATATAAGGGATTATTAGTTATTCCATGGGCATTACCAGGAGCAATCACTATAGTCTCTTTTAGAGGATTATTTAATAGTCAATATGGATCAATTAATCTCATGTTGCAGCAGCTACACTTAATTAAAGAACCGATAATGTGGCTAACAACACCTTTTGCAGCTAGACTCGCAGTTATACTTATTAATCTTTGGATTGGTTTTCCCTACATGATGAATGTTTGTATGGGAGCTATCTCTGCAATTCCTGATACCCATTATGAGGCGGCAGATTTAGATGGAGCAACTGGGTTTCAAAAATTCACAAAGATTACATTACCTTCGTTAGCTAAAACCTCATATCCATTATTAATTTCAAACTTTGCCTTTAATTTTAATAACTTAAATTCAGCATATTTATTAAATGAGGGAGGACCATCTAAGGCAGGTTCATCCTTTGCTGGATGGACAGATATTCTAGGGACTGCAACATATAAAATGTCAACCTTACAAGGAAACTTTGCATTAGGAGCAGCAATGTCTATATTATTATTTTTAATTATAGGAACTCTTTCAATTATCAATATGAATATATCAGGACAGTTTAAGGAGAGTGAGGGATAGTTATGGAAGTAAAAATAGAGCAAAATGTGAAGAAAGTAAATCCAAAGAAAATGACATATAAATATAAAATGAATAAAGCTGAAAGAGCTGCTTTATGGGGAAAGAGAATTTTTTTATGGATATCAATTTTAATTGTTATATTTCCTATTTTTGCAATAATAACAGCATCACTATCTCCAGGTACAAGCTTTATGCAAAAGACCTTAATTCCTAAAGAAATAAGCCTAGTAAATTATAAGGTTGTATTATCAGCTAAAGATGGATTTTTAAAATGGATGTTAAATACAACTTTTGTAGCATTAGCTGTATCAACAATTCAGCTTATTATGACAATGCCAGCAGCTTATGCATTCTCTAAAATGAGATTTACGGGAAGAAAAAATGGTCTTATGACGCTATTAATACTTCAAATGTTTCCATCAAGTATGGCAGTTCCAGCAATACTTGC
The DNA here is from genome assembly GCF_028728205.1 of Clostridium sp. 'White wine YQ'. Lineage (NCBI taxonomy): Bacteria > Bacillati > Bacillota > Clostridia > Eubacteriales > Clostridiaceae > Clostridium > Clostridium sp. 'White wine YQ'. Next base: position 1,820,906 of record NZ_JAQYUU010000001.1, on the reverse strand, counting down.
AATTGCATACAAAGTACCATTTGGTATGGATAATCTATGGTTCTTAGTCCTAGTACTATGTGCAGGCAGTGCATATAATATATGGCTAATGAAAGGGTTTATTGATGGTCTCCCACAAGCTTTAGATGAAGCGGCTATGGTAGATGGAGCTACTTCCTGGCAGGTATTTACAAAGATAATATTGCCTTTAAGCAAGCCTATGGCTGTGGTTATATTTTTCTTTTCATTCATTTCTATATACGGAGAGTTTATTTTTTCGGCAGCTTTAATTAAGGAAAAATCATTAAAGCTATTGGTTCCAGGGCTAAAGAGTCTTATGGTGGATAAAGTAACTAACTGGCCACAATATGCAGCAGCATCTATATTAATTTCAATTCCTTTGGCAATAGTTTTTGTGTGCATTCAAAAGTTTATTACTAGAGGACTTGTAGCAGGTTCAATAAAGGAATAGATGAAATAATTATCATAGAAAAGTAGGAGGAATATACATTGAATAAACATGCGATTTATCATATAACTGACACACCATATGCTTACGGGAAGGATTTAAATACATTAAGAGTTGTTCTAAGAACTGCAAATGGTGATATAAAAGAATGCATTTTATGCTATAAGGATAGATATGATTGGAAAGATGAATTTTTAACAGAGAGAATGCAAATAGATAGAACTACAGAATTGTATGATTTTTATAAAGCAGATATATCAGTAGAAAGAAATAGATATAGATACTTTTTTAAGTTAGTTGATAAGGAAGATAATATTTACTATTTAGATGAAAGAGGGTTAAGGGATTATAAAATACCAAAGGATGAGGCTACAGCTTTTCAATATCCTTATATTGCAGAAGGGGATTTATATAAAGAGGTAAATTGGCTTCAAGAATCTGTAGTTTATCAAATATTTGTAGATAGATTTTGCAATGGAGATAAAGACAATGATCCAAAGAATACATTGAAATGGGGCAGCCCTGTAACACCAAAATCAATGTTTGGAGGAGATATAAAGGGGATTATAAGCAAATTAGATTATTTAAAAGATTTAGGGGTGGATTTAATATATTTAACTCCAATATTTAAATCTTCCTCCAATCATAAATATGATGTAAATGACTATTATAATATTGATCCTCAATTTGGAACTCTTGAAGAGGGAAAAACACTTGTTAGTGAATGCCATAAAAGAGGAATAAGGATAGTTTTTGATTGCGTTTTTAATCATTCTGGAGATGACTTTTTTGCATTTCAGGATGTACTTAAAAACGGTGAAAAATCAAAATATAAGGATTGGTATTTTATAGATAGCTATCCTGTAGATCAAAAGAAGGTTAATTATTATTCCTTTTCAAATCATATTAAGTCAATGCCAAAGCTAAATACCAGTAACAAAGAAGTAAAAGAATATTTACTTAAGGTCGGTGAGTTTTGGATAAAAGAAGTAGGAATAGATGGCTGGAGGCTGGATGTATGTGATGAAGTGGATCATAAATTTTGGAGAAGCTTTAAGGATAGGGTTAAGGAATGTAAGAATGATAGCATAATTATTGGAGAAATAATGCATGAGGCAACATCCTTCTTAAAGGGTGATCAAATGGATGGAATAATGAACTATCCTTTTAAAGGGGCTTTGATTGACTTCTTCGCAAGAAGAGCTATAACAGTAGAACAGTTTAATGAGATTCTAGGGCAGAATAGCACCATATATATGGAGGGAATTACAAGACAACTGTGGAATTTGATTGGAAGTCACGATACTCAAAGATTTTTAACTGAATGTGAGGATGATATTGAGAGAATGAAGCTAGCAATTGGATTCCAGTTTAGCTATATAGGTGTTCCGTATATTTATTATGGTGATGAAATAGGACTTACTGGGGGAGAAGACCCAGAATCAAGAAAATGTATGATATGGGAAAAGGATAAACAAAACCTTGAACTTTTTGATTGGTATAAGTGCTTAATTAAAATAAGAAAAGATAATTTATCCTTAGTGTATGGTGATTATAAGGTGCTATATTGCAAAGAAAATGTACTGATATTTGAAAGAAACTTTAATGGGGAAAAGATAATAGTAGCTATTAATAATAATTATAAGAAATATTATGTAAACCTTGGGTTAGATACAATGGCTAAGGATTTATTAAAAGATGGAGTAGTGGACTTAAGCAAAACGTTAATTTTAGATTCAATGGAATTTAAGATTTGGAAAGAAGAAGGTATGTTTGCGAATTAAAGCAAACATACCTTTTCTTTATATTAAGTGAATCTCTTAATAAAATTAATTGGATCTGGACAAGTCATAGATTCGCTCATAACACATACACCAGTTGATCCTGCATTTTTAACATCTTCTAACTTATCATCAGTTATTCCGCCTATTGCAAATACTGGTATGCTCACGGCATTACATACTTCTTGTAAAAATGAGAGTCCTCTCTCAGGAACTCCTTTTTTACAATCCGTAGGAAATATATGACCTGCAATTAAGTAAGTGGCTCCTAATTCTTGAGCTTCTCTTGCTTCCTCTACAGAATGAACTGAAGCGCCTATGTTTTTAAACTTAGAAAGTATAGTTGCATGAGACCTTAAATTATTCATAGATAGTTGAATGTTAGGAATATCAAGCTTTAAGGCTACATCAATATTTTGATTTATAATAAGAGGTACTTTGTTAATATCACAAATCTCTTTTACTTTTATAGCCAAAGACTCATATTCAAATTGGCTTAAGTCTTTTTCTCTTAGCATAATTCCATAAGGTTTTCCTTTAGCCAGAAGATTTAATCTATCTAAAAAATCATCCTTGCAAAGTTTTCTGTTGGTTACACAAATTAGCATGACTTCCTCCTAAACTCTTATATAATCCGTATAAACAGGTTGTAAGCCTTTGGAAAGAATCATTTCATGAACTTCATTTACACTTCTGGGATCAGAGATTTCAAATTGCTCATCACCTTTTTCTTCTTCACTATGGCCACCAACACCAACCTTAACTCCGGCAGATATTTTTGTAGCTGCAAGTCCAATAACATTATCACGGAAGCCAGCTCTTTCTCTTGTAGAAATTGTTATACCTGCAAAAGGCATAAATAATCTATAAGCAAGCATAACTTGTAGAAGTTGCTTTTCGTGAACATCATTTGGGTTATTATCTGCATTATTTATATAAGGTCTTAATCTAGGAGTAGAAAAGGAAACTTCTGCTTGAGGATATTTTTGTTGTATAAAATAAGCATGTAACCCTGCTGCAAAGGCATCTTTTCTAAAATCATCAAGTCCAAGTAATGCTCCAAAAGAAACACCACGCATACCTCCAAGTATTGCACGTTCTTGAGCATTAAAGCGATAAGGGAATATTCTTTTTGGCCCTCTTAAATGAACTTGTTCATATTTATCAGTATTATAGGTTTCTTGATAAACAGAAACAAAATCTGCCCCACATTCATGTAAAAATGCATATTCATCAGAATTTAATGGATATATCTCAATACCAACTGTAGTGAAGTATTTGGAAGCTAATTTTACAGCTTCTCCAATGTAATCAACTCCAGACATATGTCTAGATTCACCAGTTAAAAGGAGAATCTCTTGTAAACCAGTAAGAGCTATTTCCTTAAGTTCAGCCTCTATTTCTTCCAAGGAAAGCATTCCACGGTGAATTTTATTCATGCAGTTAAAACCACAGTAAACACAATGGTTCTCACAATAGTTAGCAATATATAATGGTGTAAAAAGACAAACAGAATTACCAAAATGCTTTTTAGTTTCTTCCATTGATTTTCTTGCCATATCTTCAAGTAATGGCAAGGCTGCAGGAGAGAGTATTGCAGCATAATCTTCAATTGAAAGAGTATCCTTTGCTAAAGCTTTTTTCACATCAATTTCTGTATAGTTTTCATGGTTATATTCATTAACTAGTTTTAATACCTTGTCCATAATATCTGAATTAGTGATTTCCATGTCAGATAAATACTTCATATGATCTACTTTAATAGCTTCCATAATTAATCCTCCAAAAATCCTGTTAGAGGACTTGATGCTTCACCTTTAAAATCTAGAACTCTTCCAAGACCAGCTAAATAAGCTTCACGACCAGCCTCAACAGCTTGTTTAAAAGCTTTCGCCATAAGAGTAACATCTTTTGCAGATGAAATTGCAGTATTACACATAACAGCTGAAGCCCCCATTTCCATAGCTTCACATGCTTGTGATGGACGGCCAATACCAGCATCTACAATTATAGGTAAGTTAATTTCATTAATTAATATTTGAATAAATTCTTTAGTACAAAGACCTTTATTACTTCCAATCGGTGAGCCTAAAGGCATAACTGCTGCTGCACCAGCATTAACAAGGGATCTTGCCACATTTAAATCTGGATACATATATGGCATTACAACAAAGCCCTCCTTTGCAAGCATTTCAGTAGCTTTTATTGTTTCATAGTTATCTGGTAATAAATATTTTGAATCATGTATTACCTCAACTTTAACAAAATTACCACATCCAATTTCTCTAGCTAGACGTGCTATTCTAACTGCTTCCTCAGCGTTTCTAGCTCCAGAAGTGTTAGGCAGGAGCGTAATACCTTTAGGAATGTAATCTAAAATATTTTCTTCTCCACCAACATTTGCACGGCGAAGAGCTAAAGTTATCATTTCTGCTCCGCCACTTTCTATAGCAGCTTTTATTAATTCAAGTGAAAATTTACCTGAACCTAATATAAATCTTGATTGAAATTCATGTCCCCCAATTATTAACTTATCACTCATTTTATCTGTCCTTCCTATATTTCTTCGATTCCAACTAATAATCTAAGTATCATATTTGCTTGGTGTCCAGCACATATTTGTACTCTTGGTGCCATAAGTCCACTACCTATTCCAGAACCATTTTCTAAATCTCCACAAACATATAAATTTTTCATAGGTCTTGTGGTTTTTATTAGATTTGAACTTTCATACCCAGCCATGCCGGAAGCAGCAACTATCTTAGCCTTAGGTAATTCACTAAGTCCAACATTAACAAGAATTGCTTTTGCATCTGGCTTATCAAAAGCTTCACAGATAACATCATAGCCACTAAAAAGTTCCACAACATTATCTTCAGTTACTCTAGTAGTTATGGTTTCTACTTTGATAAATGGATTGATTTCTTCTATTTGCTTTTTTAAAGCAACTGTCTTAGGTAGTCCTAAATGGCTTATGTTATAGCATTGACGATTAAGATTACTTGGCTCAACAATATCAAAATCCACTAATAATAGATGACCAAGACCTATTCTTGCAAGCATAATTGATATATTAGAACCTAGTCCACCTAAGCCAGCAATAGCAACCTTACCCTGCTTTAGTTTCTTATGAACATGAGGAGTGTGTCTTGCCATCATCATACTTTCAAGTTCTTCTTCCTTAGGCATAGTACCTTTACGGATTATAGTTAAAATATCATCTTCAGATATTTTGTTATCATTGTCTATTTGAAAGCCATTTAGGATTACGATGTCAGTTTCATCTCCAAATTGATTTCTTACTTCAAAGGCTGTTTCTAAATTTACTTCAGTTTCTTTTCCATTTAAGGTTATCTTCACTTATCAGCCACCTCCTACAAATCTTACAACTTCTATAGTATCTTCATCATAAAGCATAGTATCTTTGTATGCTGCTTTAGGCACAATATCACCATTAAGTTCAACAGCGATTTTAGTTACATCATAGTTTTGTTCACTTAAAAAATCTAATAAACTTTTACTGCTTTCTAAAGAAATTGAGGTTCCATTTACTTTCATTCTTTCACTTCCTTTCCAATTTTGCCCGAAAAAAAAGCACAAAAATGAGACTTACACCCTTTCGGTGGTGTACCCCATTTTGTGCTCTTTTTGTTGATAAAATTATATTATATTTGAATTATTTGGTCAAGTAGTTTTATGTTTATGGGATATAATGGTATTATTATATAAATGAGTAATAGTTAGGGGGCTTTATGAAATATAAGAGTGGTTTAATTAGTATACTTTTGCTTACGCTGACTATAGTAGGATATGGATGTAGTAGTGTAGAAGCTGAAAAGAAACTGCCCAAAACAGATGAAAGACTAATTTATATAAGTATTGATAAATATTCACAAGATGGAAACATAACAGTTGGGGTAAATGATACTAAAATATTCGAATCTAAAAAAGAGCAAGCAGCAGTAAGTGATATTATTAGCATATTTAATAGCAAAGAGTCAGTAGAGGAGAAATTTGAAAATCCTGCATATAGAATTATATTTTTATATAATTTAGATCCTAAACAATCTAAAGTTAGAGATGAGTTTATGGGAAGTGATAGATTTCAAGTTGCAGATAAAGATGGACTACTAGTTCAAAATGAAGAGACAAAAGAAACTTTTAGAATTAGTGGGGAAGGTTATGACAAGTTATCTAAATATTTAGAGTAGAATTAAGGAGTAGCATTAATGTTAGGGGAATTAATAGCTGAACTAAAAACTCTTGGTGCAAGTTTTATAAAATTTGCTGATATTTCTATGCTTTCTCATAAAGAGAATAGAGGGTATAGTAGTGCCATTTTAATTGGAATTGCCTTAAGTCCAAGGTATATTTATAGGCTGTCTAAAGAAAACATACTAGATTATTCTGAGTTTTCAGAGAAGGAACACAGAGCAGATAACCTTGCAGATTGGACTGAAGAATTTATTATTTCTAAAGGATATAAAGCATTTTCTCAATCTGAAAGGAATTTACTCCAGCATGATCTTTTTAAGAGAGAAATAAAAACAACTCCACTTCCTCATAAAAAGGCTGCAGTTTTAGCTGGTGTAGGATTTATTGGGAAAAATAATTTACTAGTTACTAAGGAGTACGGAAGTGCATTATGCATGTGTAGTGTTTTAATAGATGTACCACTACCAATAGAAAAAACAGAAATAATTATGCCAAAGTGCGGGGAGTGCACTATTTGTAAGGACATATGTCCCGCAAAAGTTATACACGGAACAACATGGGAAGTTGGAATAGACAGGGATTTAATTGTTGATGTATACAACTGTGTAACTTGCTTGAAATGTTTATCTCATTGCGCATGGACACAGAAATATATGTTAATAAAGGAGAAAAATTAAATGAATTAAAAAGTATTAAGTGAGTCACAATTGTAAAAAGAAGTGCGAACTTGTGAAATTTAAGTATAAAAAATAGCCCAAGCTCGAAAAAGTGAGGGCTATTTGCGACTTGAGAAATGTAACTGGACTTTTAGAAAGAATTAGTATTGCTAAAAAATGCCTTGGTATGTTTACCTTTGAAAAATAAATACAGAAAGTACAATACAGTAATTGTAGTATTAACCGCGATTATTTCTATGTGACTACTATTAGCCATAGATATATTTCCAATGAAATTATACATAATATGCACGATAATGCAGATAGTCAGATTTCCGCTGGCCAGAATGACCGTCATAAACATACAGCCTACCACAAGAGCGTTGATTATTTGCAATACTGTATCTGTGCTGTTTTGTCCAATTGCTGTCATGCTGACAATGTGTCCCATTGCAAAGGTAAAACTTATAAAAATAACTACTACATAGCGGTTCCATTTCTTTATCAATGCTTTGAACATGAGACCACGAAAAATGACTTCCTCCATAAATCCCACCCCAGCGTACATGGCCAGTAAAAAAGCAATTTCCACTATAGATAATGATGTGTTAATACCATAGATTAAATTTAAAAATGGTAATATAATTAGAGGTATATAATACAGCATCACAGAACTTTTTTCTGCAGGTTTTGTTAAAAGTCCAATATCATTGGCTATAGAAGTGCGTTTTAAATAGAAATAGCATATCACTGACAGCAGCAAATTAGGAATCGCAGTTACCATATTAAAGTCTAGATTCAGTGCGCCAGCTATATTGTCTGAAATAGTGTTAAGTACGAGGTACAGTATTAACCAAACAAGGGAATGTAAAACAGCTTTTCTTTCATATAATTTTTTCATGACAAACTACCTCCTTAAAAAGTATAAAATATGCATCCAAAACTGAAATGCAAAAGCGCAGAGAATATTGCCGAGTGGACACGTGACCTATGTACTTATACTTAATCTTAATCTTGTTAAAAACCCGGCAATAAAGTACGTTTTTCTATTTTACAGTATATGTATATATAACCATTATATAACAAAAATAAGATTCTACAGTAGTTACTACAATAATTTCAAATTTATTTTTACTATTTTGAAACTCCTTTGCTAGTGAGTTCGAAAAATTCTTTTATAGCGAACGATTAACATATTATACAAATCAATAGTATAGAAAGAAAGGCGGTGAGTTTTAGTGAGAGATTGATAACCATAGTACACTCTCTTGCTAAAATTAATATGTTAGATTTATTTAAAGCATTTACGACACAAGATGATTTTGTATATGAAGGAGCTTTTATTGCTAAGGTTAAATATAAGCAATTTAGTTCAAATTCAGATAAAGAAATCTATAAAAATGAAGTTGTTAAAGGAAATAGCAAACTTTGTATATTAAATTGCAATGGGTATAGTAATGATGAAATTGCAAAAACACTAACAGTTTACTTAATGATGAATGTTAAGGTTAAGGAAGAGAATAAAAAAGAAGTTATTCAAGATGTAGGAACCTTATGGAGAACTTTTTTAAAAGAAGAAATCGCAGAGTTTAGCCATAGAACAGGGGACACAAATTCTATTCATCTTACAGATAATCCAGTAGTACAAGGATTATTCATACTTAAAGAGCTTGTTAGCACAACTAAAGCTAAAGAAATAGAAGTAAAATATATCAGTCCTGTTTATGGTTGTAATCCGGTACATTTGAAGCATGAGGGAAATGTAATTAAAGGATTTAGTGATGGGAAATTATGCTTTGAAGCAACAATAGGTTAAAATCTTGGGGGGACAATTTATGAAGGTTATATTTCTTGATATAGATGGTGTTCTTAATTCTGAAGAATTTTTTGTGAATAACAAAGATCAAGTAATTGATAAAAATAGAGTGAGTATTTTAAAAAATATTATTGATATAACAGGGGCTATTATCGTTATGTCTTCTGGTTGGAAATTATGGTTTGATGATAATATGATGCCACAGGATGGTTATTCCGAAAGTTTATATGAAATTTTATGTGAGTTTGACATAAAGTTATTTGGGAAAACACCTGATTTTAGCAATGAAGAAATAAGAACTAGAAAAACATTTAGCCATGTAAAAGCCAAAGAAATTAAGGCATGGATAGATGAACATGAAGATATAGATAAATATGTTGTGATAGATGATTTAGATATGAAGGATGAAGAAATAAATTCCCATTTAGTTAGGATAAATGGGAAAATAGGTATTACCGAAGAGGATGCTAAAACTGTTATAGATATGATTAAATAAATATGAGTTAAGGGAGCTTTATTTAAAGCTCCCTTATTTACATAATCATTACTTGGTAATATAGAAAGTTACTGAATGATATGAACTCTATGATGTTATACTTTAGGATAAAAAATTTTCATTTAGGGAAATATATCTATATATTTATAAAGGCTAAATAAGTAAGAGTAAAATGGAGGTTTTATGAATGGTTGTCTTAGATGAAGCTACAAGACTAAATTATGATATATCATCAGATTTTAACAGCTCAAATGGAAATACAGGAACCTTAACATTTAATGTAAGTCTTCCTTGCGAAAGAACTATTTTTTGCAATGAAATTATAATAGCAATACCTAAAGGCTCATTAAGTGAAAATGATAGTTTTACGCCTTCTGTAGATACAGATAAATGGGGCTGTTCTGTTGGAGATTTAACTAAAGGTGAAGAACTTGGATTACATAGTAGTTCACAGTTTATACCAATTAAATTCAAATGCCAAAAAGACTGTGATGAGGAATTCAAAACACCTTTTACTTTTAAAATTGCAGTTAATAATATAGCTAAAAAGAGTGGTAGAATAGAAGAATTTTATATAATCGAATGCTCAAAAGACTCTGTAGCTGGAATGTATAATAAAAGTGATAGGAGCATTTGTATAAGTATATAGGATTGATATTATGTAAATAGGGGACGTTTTATTTGTCATATGGCAGATAAACGTCCCTATTATAATTGACATTGATATAACAAAAATGCTATTATGTCTATGAAAAACATAGATGAGGTGTAAGAATGAAGGAATTTGTGCGTAGTGCATCTATAGATGATTTTAAAAGAGGATATGTTTGGAATAGTAAAAATGGAGAATTTAAGTGCCTTATATGTGGAAAAGATATTGGCAGCAGTGATGAAAATGCAGCAACTCACATGCTTGAGCATGGAAGTTCTATTGAGGGACTTTTATCGCTAGAAAAGATATATACTGGACTAACAGACATCCAAAAAGAACTTATACAAATGATATCCAATAAATATAGTGATAAAGAAATAGCAATAAAATTAGCTTGCACTGAATCAACTGTTAGAAACATGAGATTTGCATTAAGAGAAAGAGCAAGACAAGCAAGAGCCTTTCTTGCAATTATGGATTTAGCTGAAGGGGAAAGGATTGTTAATAGTCAGCCTAAGCTTCGTAACTTTCCAGTTAAAGAAGAGAAAAGAAAAGCTTTATTACCAAGGTTTGCAGCACTGTTTGAACCAGATAAAGAATATACAGAACTTGAAGTTAAGAGAATTATTAAACCAATATATGAAGATGATGCGATTATAAGACGTTATTTAGTTGATTACGGCTATTTGGGAAGAAATAAAGATGGAAGCAAATATTATAAAAAGAATGAGGAAAACAATATGAAAGATGCAAGTAGAAAAGAGTTAATAAATAAATATAAAGAGCAAGAAGTAGAGCAAGGAATAGTTCAAATTTATAATAAGGAAACTGGATATTCATTTGTTGATATATCAAAGAATCTTTATAAGCCTTTTGAAGCTATGAAATTTCAGTTAAACCTTGGAATATTTAAATGCAAGGAGCTACAAGGTGATTGGAAAGTTTATGGAGAAGATTCTTTTGAATTTAAAGTTGTAGAGAAGCTTAAACCTAGAGAAGGAGCGACAGATAAAGAAAACCTAGCAGATCTAAAAGAATTATTAAAGATGTGGATTGAAAGCCAAGGTGAGGACTTAAAATTATACCCAAGGTAATAAGTATATTCATAGGATAATATGATATCATGGTGGTAAATTTACAACACATAAAGTATAATATAAAAAAATGATAAAAGTAGGGCTAGAAATTAATGGACTTATTTAAAAAGGATGGGGAAAATGAATAAGGATTGTGAAAAAAATTTAATTAATTTAATCTCAGAAATTGCAACGAGCTATAGACAAAACACTGTTTTTTCAGTTTATGAGTCTGCCAATCTACCAAATAGAAGTGAGATAATTGAAATATTGCAGGAATTAAGACAGTTAATTTTTCCTGGTTTCTTTCAAAGTAAAAGACTTACTGATAGTACTATTGAATACTATATTGGAGATCTCTTAATAAGTATTCAAGAGAAACTGCATAAACAAGTTAAATTAGCTTTACAGTATAAGCATAAAAGTGATTACGGAAATGATGAAGAATTAATAGAAGAAAAAACAAACAAAATATGCATGACATTCATTAAATCAATACCAAAGATTCAAGAATATATTGTAACTGATGTTCAAGCTGCTTATGATGGAGATCCAGCAGCTGGAGATATAGAGCAAGTTATATTCTCTTATCCAGGGGTATTTGCAATTAGTATATATAGAATAGCTCATGAGCTAGATAAATTGGCTGTGCCATACATTCCAAGAATTATGACTGAGTATGCTCATGGAAAAACAGGAATTGATATTAATGCAGGAGCTGAAATTGGAAAGTACTTCTTTATAGACCATGGTACAGGTGTGGTTATAGGACAAACTTGCATTATTGGTGAGTATGTAAAGATATATCAAGGTGTAACATTAGGAGCTTTATCAACTAGAGGCGGTCAAGCACTTGAAGGGGTAAGAAGACATCCTACTATTGAAGATAACGTAACTATTTACTCAGGAGCTACTATTTTAGGAGGAGAAACTATAATAGGCAAGAACTCAGTAATTGGAGGAAATGCCTTTATTACACAATCTGTCCCAGCAGACACTAGAGTAAGTGTAAAAAATCCTGAACTAAAATTTAGAAACAGTAAACCAGAAGAACTAAAACAAGAATTTATATTTGACTGGGTTATCTAGAACTTTACGAAAACTTAACTTAAGCATGTTAGAAAATCGCGGGTTCAAGCGATTTTCTGGCATGCTTAAGTTTTAGTTGAAGTTAAGTTCTAGAAGAACTTGATTAAGTAAAATAAGTTTTAGTTGAAGTTAAGCTCTAGAAGAACTTTAGTATATAAACATATCTCTTTCAAGACCTAAAAATTGTGGGTTCAAATAATTTTTCACCGCTCATAAGTTTTTAGTTGAAGTTAAGTTCTAGAAAGGCTTCTTTACGGAAGCACAGCTTAAACTTGTTTGAAAATTGCGGGTTCTGGTAATTTTCAGGCATGTTTAAGCAGAGAGCTGAAGTTGAAGCCTTTGAAGAACTTTACTAATGTATACAAATCCTTTCCCAAAGATGAAAAATCGCGGTGCCAGGCGATAAAAAGGTTGCGGTTTCTAGCAACTTTGATTCAGTCACACTTAAGTGTAAGCCCTAGAAGGGCTTCTTTTTTATAGATCTAATACCATAGTTTCAGGTAAATTATTCTCACGTTTTTCCGTACAAGCTTGTTTTCTTTGTTCATTAACAATTTCTACGGCGTTAGGAGCTTCATACATGTCTATTTTAAAGTCAATTACTTTAAGCATTTCAGTGAGAGAATCTATTTGATTAACAATTTCTTTTCGATGTTCAACAAGTAAATTTTTTCGCGATTCTATATTATTGGCACTTTCCATACATAATTCAATATATTTTTTAATTTCTTTAATTTGCATTCCTGAATTCTTTAAACAACAAATTACCTTAAATAAACCTAAGTCGGACTCAGTAAACTCTCTATGGCCAGATTTGTTTTTTGAGACAAATGGCAGAAGTCCTTCCTTGTCATAAAAACGAATTGTATATATAGAAAGTCCCAGTATTTCTGAAACATCTTTTATAGAATAAGTCATTTTATAATCTCCTTTAAAAATTATTAAAAAAACCTTGACCTAGATATAGCTCTAGGTATTAACATGAGTATAAATCATAAAAAATTAATTTTCAAGTGATTAATAAATATCTAAAGGAGAGACTTTTATGAACAAAAACAGTAAAATTGCATTAGTTACAGGTGGAAGCCGCGGAATTGGCAGAGATTCTGCAATATCCTTATCAAAAAAAGGAGTAGATGTAATTATTACCTATAATACACAAAAAGAAAAAGCAGATGAGGTTGTGAAAGAAATTGAAGCAAATGGTGGTAAGGCTGCAGCTATTCAGCTTGATGTTAGCGATGTATCTTACTTTGATTATTTTATAACCAATTTATCAAAGGTTTTAAAAGAAAAATGGAATCAAGAGCAATTTGATTTCTTAATTAATAATGCAGGAATTTCAAACCATACTCCTTTTTTAAAAGTCACAGAAGAAGAGTTTGATAAAATATTTAACACTCACTTTAAAGGAGTTTTCTTTTTGACACAGAAACTAATTCCTCTTATTGCAGACAAAGGCGTAATTTTAAACACTTCAACAATGCTAACTCATGTTTCATCTCCAGGTTCTGGACTTTATGCTTCAGCAAAAGGTGCAGTAGAAGTTTTCACTAGATATCTAGCTAAAGAATTTGGAGCAAGAGGTATAAGAGCTAATACCGTAGCACCAGGAGCTGTTAACACTGAATTTAGTGGAGATACTTATGCTAAAAATCCAGGTTTGAAAGAAAGGATTGCTTCTCAGACTGCACTCGGCAGAATGGGGGAAGCCTCTGATATTGGAGGTGTTGTTGCAAGTCTATGCACAGATGAAATGGGATGGGTTACCGGTCAACGTATAGAGGCATCAGGTACAGTACTATAAGTAAAAGATTTTAAATTTAATACAGAAATATTTAATGCCAGAAGTTTTTTCTTTTGAACACACTTCTGGTATTTTTTTTAGGTAGTTTCCTAAAAGTGCGTACTTGTTATAAAATACCTTAATTTATATAATAAAAATGAAACTTAAAAAATTATAGAATAGGAGTGGTATTATGGCAGTTAAAATGCTTCATACATGCATAAGAGTAAAGGATTTAGAAAAATCACTAAAATTTTATAGAGATGCACTAGGACTTATTGAAACAGTAAGAAAAGACTTTCCTGAAAATAAATTTACTTTAGTATATCTTTCAAATGAAGAAGGAGGATATGAAATAGAGTTAACTTATAACTATGATCAAGAAAAACCTTATGAAGTTGGAAATGGGTTTAGTCATACAGCAATTGGAGTAGATGACTTAGAAGGCGAAAGAGAAAAACATAAAGCATTAGGTTACGCAGTTACAGATTTAAAAGGACTACCAGGAAACCGTCCAAACTACTATTTTGTAACTGATCCAGATGGATATAAGGTAGAAGTTATAAGAAATAAATAATATTTCTCATAGATGAGGTGAGATTATGAATAAATTAGTGCTTCATGGAGAAGAGGATGTTAATTGTTATTTCATAGAATATAACAATAAGTGTTATATAGTCGATCCAGGCTATGAAAAAGAAAGAATAATTAAATACGTAGAAGATAATAACTTAGAGGTACTTGGAATATTATTAACTCATGGCCATGCTGATCATATTAGTGCTATGGATTGTTTCAATGTTCCTGTATATGTTCATCAGGATGAATATCAGAATTTATTAAATAACTACAATAATGTGTTTAAAATCTATGGAAGAAAAATGAGTTATTCTTTAGAGAAAATTAATCTTATTCAAATTGATGAATCTAAGATTTTTAAAATTGATGATAAGGAAATTCATGTAATTCATACACCAGGACACACAGTTGGAGGTGTATGCTATAAATTTGGGGAAGATTTATATACTGGAGATACTCTATTTAAAGGTAGAGTAGGTAAGTGGATATTCCCAACAGGTGATCTTGTTTCAATGAAAAAATCCATAATTGAATTAATAGAAACTCAAGATGAAAATGTTAGGGTACATCCGGGACATTTTGATAGCAGTACCATTGGAGAAGAAAAAAATTCTAATCCATTTTATTTAGAATGGAAATAGAATTAAGCAACGTTTCCTTTTTAGGTGAGAAAGGAAAGGTTACAAAGGGGAAAATGGAGGAGTAATTATGAAGAAATTAGGTTTTGGAGGTATGAGATTACCTCGTTTAGTTGAAAATGATCCTAAGGCTATTGATCAAGCTCAAGTGAATGAAATGGCAGATCATTTCATTAAGCAAGGATTCACTTATTTTGACACAGCTTATCCATATCATCAAGGATTAAGTGAAGGAGCATTTAAAAAGGCAGTAGTAGATAGATATCCTAGAGAAGCTTTCTTACTTGCAGATAAAATGCCTACTTTTAGTGTATTTAAAACTGAAGACTATGAAAGATTCTTTAATGAGCAATTAGAAAGATGTGGAGTTGAATATTTTGATTATTATTTGCTTCATAATCTAGGAGAAAAGAATTATGCAAGTTCAGTGAGGCTTGGTGGCTTTGAGTTTATGAAAAAGCTAAAGGAAGAAGGAAAAGCTAAACATATAGGGTTCTCTTTTCACGATAAAGCAGCGTTACTAGATGAAATACTTACAAAGCATCCGGAAATGGAGTTTGTACAATTACAATTAAACTATATTGATTGGGAAAGTGAAAGTATTCAATCAAGAAAGTGTTATGAAGTTGCTAGAAAGCATAACAAGCCAGTTATAGTTATGGAGCCAATAAAAGGAGGAGGACTTGCAAATCCCCCAGAAAAAGCTCAAGAATTATTTAAAGAATATAATAAGGAAATGTCTTTTGCATCTTGGGCAATAAGATACGTTGCTTCTTTAGAAGGAGTAATGATGGTATTAAGTGGAATGAATAGTATTGATCAATTAAAAGACAATACTGCATATATGTCAGACTTTAAACCACTTAATAAAGAGGAAAAAGAAATAATCTTAAAAGTTGTAGATATAATAAATGAATCAATTGCAATTCCATGTACTAATTGTCAGTACTGTGTAGATGATTGTCCAAAGAAAATAAATATACCTGCATATTTTTCAGTATATAATTCCTATCACTTATATGGAGATAGAAATTTCCCAGCAATGCATTATGATCGTCAATCTCATGGAAGAGGAAAGGCTTCAGAATGTATTGAATGTAAGGCGTGTGAAAGACATTGTCCACAACATATATTAATAACAGAAAAACTAAAATTAGTTGCTGGAGCATTTGAAAAGTAACGATTTCGTAATAACCTCATGATATATTTTATCGTGAGGTTATTTTTATACTAAAAAATTGATTAGTTACACTGAAAAGTAATATAATGGAATAAAGATATGTAAATTAAATAAATATGTATTATGGAGGGATAGCTTGAAAAGAAAAGTAATTCCAATTATAAGCTTGGTGTTAATAGCAGCTATTGTTTTTACAATATACAATGGGAAAAATAAATTAAAAGTACCTACAATTGAAAATATAAGTAGTATGAAAATTATTGAATCGAGTGTAGGAGCGAGCCCAAAGAAAGAATTGGCTTTTGATTTTAGTAAAAAAGAACACGTAGATATGGCAAATAATATTTTGTATTGGATGAAATCCGGTAAAATAATAGACAATACTAAGGATAAAGTTACTAATAAAGGCGGAAACCCAACATCTTTAATAATAGAATCAAAAGACGGAACAAAAATTCAGATTGAAGAAGCTACCTATGATATAGAAACTAAAGTGGAAAATGGAGCTCAAATTGAAAAACAGAATGCCAATGGACAAGTAAAATTATTTATAAGTAATACTAAAGAGCCTGTGAGAGAGCTATCACCTAGTTTAAGCTCTTTTTTGAATAATGGATGGAAGAATTTTTTTAAATGCAATTAAATTTTTATGGACTTTAAAGTTATAAGTACGTTTTGTTTGGAATTACAAATAAACGTACTATTTTTTTACAAGAAATTATATATTAAAAGTCTTTGGAGTAAAAGTTAAAGCAAATAAAAAATGGAAAAAAATGGAACGATGTGATAATATATCATTGTATGTTTTAAAACATATCATAATAGTTGTTAGTCTTGGGGGTACATTTATGCATGCTAATAATTCCTTTAATAGTTTAAAAGAAGTTCCTTATATATTAGTAAAAAACCAAATAGTAACAAAGGTAAGTAATGAATTTACCAATATAACTGAATATACCTTTGAGGAGTTATTAAATAAAAATATATCAGATGTATTAATAACTCTTAAGGTTGGACCAGACATAAATATTAATAACATAAATGATAAGGTAGAGTATTTTTTGTTCTCAAAATCACTTGAAGTAAGATTTGTTAATATTAAAGTAATAGATGTAAAAGATGAGAGGATATATATCTTTTTAAAAAGAACTAATTTTGATGCAAAACGTAAATTTCCTTTCATCAATACGTTATGCTCAGATAATTTTTATGGGGTTGGAATATTCAGCGTGCCGGATGGAACACTTATAAAAGCTAATTCAAGGTATATTAGCATCTTTGACGCGCCATATAATATTAAAGAAAATTGTGTAGGAAAAAATGTGTATGAATTTTTAACTGGATTTAAGGGAAGTTCTTTAGAAGAAGTATGGAGGAATGTACTTGAAACTGGAAAATCAAATAACTATGAAGAGATTATGTATGATGGCCTAAATAGGGGAACTACCTACTGGAAGCTATACTTAATACCAATTATTGAAAATAGTGAAATTAAATATTGTGTTGTAATGTCATTAGATATAACAGAGCAGGTTCTTTCTAGAAAAAAAATTCAGGAGCAAGCGAAAATAATTAAAAAGCAAAAAGAGCAATTAGAAGAGATTATTCAGGGAATAGATGATGCTATTTTTATTTATGATTCTGATAAAATGCCTTACTTGGTTAATAATTCAGCAAAGAGTTACTTTCCTGGTTATGAGGTTAATGATTTTGGTATTGCATATATGAAATATAAGTATTATGACATAGATGGCAAAGAAATATCCATTAAAGAAACTATAGTTTCTGAAATTTTAAATAATAAAGTAATTCTTAATGAAATGATAACGATGAAAAGTAATGAAATTACAAGACATCTTAGTATTAACGGAAGACCAATTTATAATATAAATGGAGACATAATATTAGTTGTAATTTATAGTAGAGATATCACTAAGGATGTAGAAGCAAAAAGAATAATAGAGCAGCAAAATAAAAGACTTGAGGCAATTATAGAAAGTGTAGGAGATATTTTAACACTAATTGATGTAGATGGAAACTTAATAAAACAAAGTAAGCTTATTACAAATCGATTTACGGATCTGAAGAAAGCAAAGGAAGCATATGAGCAAGCAGATTATTTTGATTTTGAAGGGAATAAGTTGAGGTCAGAAGATATATGTGTGAGTAGAGTACTTAAAGGAGAGAAGGTTAAAAATCAAAAAATTAAGGTAATAAAAGATAGTAGTGAGTTATATACAATTACAAATGGTATTCCAGTATTTAATTCAAAAGGAAATGTAGAATTGGGCGTATTTACAACCATTGATATAACTGAACTTATGGAGCAGGAAAAGAAGATTAAGTTGCAGAAGGAACTTCTTGAAGATATTATGGAAAATATGCATGAAATGATGATAGTTTTCAATAAAGAAGGAAATGTTTTGTTTTCAGATAAAAAAACAAGAAGTAGAAATATAAATATATTTGAAAAAGTAAGAAACTTTTTTAATTTAACAACACTTTATAGCATGGATGGAAAGGTAATCACTTTTGAGGAGTCGCCATTAGTTAGAGTAATGAGAGGTGAAAAAGTTAAAGATGAAATAGCGTATTATAATTGCTGCGGAAAGACTAATTATACTACCTATGGTGCAAAAGGTGTTTACGATGAAAATGGAGATTTCCTTTATGGAATTTTCTATAGACGAGACATGACTGAATTTGTTGAAAATCAAAATAAATTAAGAGTAATGCAGGAAAAATTACTTGTATCAGAGATGGAGAAAAATGAAAGCTTAACAAAAGCATTAGAGATGAAGGATGAATTTCTATCCTTGGTATCTCATGAATTTAGAACTCCACTTAATGTTATTAGTACAGCTATACAAGCTATGAATTTAATTTGTGGAGAGGAATTATCAGAGAAAAGCAAAGAATATTTAGGAATGATTAGACAAAATACATTTAGGCAGCTTAGACTTGTTAATAATCTTTTAGATATAACTAGAGTAAATGCAGGTCATATTAAAATTAATAAAAAGAATATAGATATAGTTTTTCTTTCTAAAGCAATTACAGAATCAGTATGTGAATATGCTTTTCAAAAAGGAGTTAAAGTAACATTTATCACTTCATTTAAAAAGAAGGTTGTAGCAATTGATGATGAAAAATATGAAAGAATAATTTTAAATCTGTTATCTAATTCCATAAAATTTACATGTAAGGGTCAGTCAATTATTGTTAGTATAGGATATCATAAAGGAAGTGTTTGTATAGAGGTTAAGGATAATGGCATAGGGATTCCAGAAGATAAGGTGGAAACTATATTTGAAAGGTTTGGACAAGTTGATAGCTCATTATCAAGACAAGCAGAGGGGACAGGTATAGGATTATCATTAGTTAAGAAGTTTGTAGAAGCATTAGGAGGAAGTATATCAGTAAAAAGTAAAGTAGGTGAAGGAAGCACATTTACTGTATTAATACCTGATGAAATAGTTAGTGAAGAGGATAAAGAGAAACAATTAGAAGATCTACTAGATAATAGGCTTGTTCAATCAACCCATGTTGAATTTTCTGATATTTATATATAAGTAAGAGGAAAGTGAGATAATTAAATAAAAACTATGACAATCAATGCACTATATCACACAAAAAATTAGGTGCTAAAAGCTACTATATATGCTATAATTTTTACATGGTATAAATCTTTTAAAAAAGGAAAATGTAAGTCTTTTTTATAGTAAATTGGCTAGTAAATTTACTAAAGATGAAAAGGTTTTATGAAGGTTACTATTGGTAAAAGGGGAGAGATACTATGAATGAAAAAATACTAGTTGTAGATGATTCACACTTTAACGTGAGGATTTTATCAGATATTTTACAAGCTGAAAATTACACAGTATTTTCTGCAAATAATGGTTTTCCCGTACTTGAAATGGCTCACACACTTCAACCAGATGTTATCTTGCTTGATATAATGATGCCTGGTATAGATGGTTTTGAAGTCTGTAAAATATTAAAGAGTGAATATGAGGTTAGAGACATTCCTGTAATTATGGTTACAGCAAGAACAGATGGGAAGGATATAAAGAAGGCCATGGAGATTGGAGCTTTCGATTATATAAAGAAACCTTTTGATGAAATAGAAGTAATAGCTAGAATTCAATCTGCCCTTAGGTTAAAGGAATTACAAGATAGATTAAAGTCGCTTGCAATGAAGGATGGATTAACAGGATTATATAATCATGCTGTACTTGTAGAATTACTTGAAAAGGAAGTATCTAAGCAAAGAAGAAGTAAAGGCAATCTATCCTTTGTCATGTTAGATATAGATTATTTTAAAAAAATCAATGATACATATGGGCATATGGCAGGAGATAGAATTTTAAAAGATCTCTCCGAGATATTAACATCATCGGTACGCAAAGGGGACATAGTTGGTAGATATGGCGGAGAAGAATTTAGTATAGTGTTGCCAGGGGCAATTAGAGATGATGCCTATAATTTATGTGAGAGAATTAGAAGAAGAGTTGATGAACATGAGTTTAGTATTGGAGATCAAAATGTAAAGATCACCATTAGTATGGGGGTTTTCGCACATGATTTTGATGATAGCAGCTATGAAACTGAAATAATACAAAAAGCTGACGAACTACTTTATAGGGCTAAAAAGAATGGACGAAATAGAGTAGAAGTTATGTAAATAATATATTTATAAAAGTGTCAATCTTATTAGGTTGACACTTTTTATTGAGTGTTTATGGAGAAATACTGCCTCCAGTAGCTTTTATACCTTCTATAAATACGTTCATGGAAGGCGTTAACCATTTATTTTTATGATATAAAATTTGTGTCATCATATTAAAATGACATCCAATTAAATCTAGTTTTACTAATTTACCTTGCTTCAATTCATTTTCTACTGCCATTACAGGGAGTAAAGTAATTCCTAGATTGTTAGAAACAAAAGTTTTAATGGTTTCAATACTTCCAACTTCTAAGGAGATATGAGGTTTCAAATTTTGGATATAAAACATTGATTCAAAAACCCCTCTATAACTACACCCCTTTTCAGTTAGGATTAATGGCTCATTAGCAATATCCTTTAAAGTAATTTTTTTTCTAGAAGCAAATTTATTTGCAGGAGATGCCAAGATAGCCATAGGTTCATTATAAGACATACAAGTAATTAAGTCAGCATCTATAATTGGCTCGCCTAATGTAAAGATAAAATCAACAACATTATTTTTAAGCATATCATGTAGATCTGAACAAGTACCAAGTTTTATTATTACCTCTACCTCAGGATATTTTATATTATAATCTTGAAGTAATTTTGGAAGTTTAACTGTGCAAAGAGATTCAACAACCCCGATTTTTAAAGTCCCCATAGGAA
Organism: Clostridium sp. 'White wine YQ'; assembly: GCF_028728205.1. Taxonomy (NCBI): domain Bacteria; kingdom Bacillati; phylum Bacillota; class Clostridia; order Eubacteriales; family Clostridiaceae; genus Clostridium; species Clostridium sp. 'White wine YQ'. The sequence goes on along the minus strand of NZ_JAQYUU010000001.1, from coordinate 1,799,117 downwards.
CATTAACATCACTTATTGCTTCTTTAGCTTCATTTGCTAGTGTAATTATTTTTTCAGCATAATTTAGAAAAACTAATCCTCTAGAGGTTAATTTCATATTTCGTCCTATTCTTTCAAATAGTTTTATACCGAGTTCTTTTTCTAAAAGCTGTATTTGAGATGTAATAGTTGACTGAGCATATCCAAGATCTTCTGCAGCTTTTAAAAAGCTATCTGAATGTGCAATCTTCACAAATGTTTTTAATTGTCTAAATTCCATACTAAGATACCTCACCTTTAATACTTCAATAAATTTGAAGTGTAAGTTCAAATAATTCAATTTTACTAAACTATACTCTTATGCTAATATAGGAACTACAAAAGTTCAAGAAGTTTATTTGTAAAATAAATTTAAGGAGGATTATATAATGGAAAAGATAAATGTCAACTATCCAAAGATGTATTATGGATTCCCTGTAATTCTTATAAGTTTTTATGATAAAAATGGAGTTCCAAACGTAACAACACTTTCATCATCATACACACTTAAAGACATGGTAGTTCTTGGATTTAGCAGCAAAGGATATGCAATAAATCAAATTAAAGAAGTTAAAGATTTTGTAATCAATATACCAGATGCATCACTTGTTAAGGATGTAAATTTCTGTGGAAGAAATACTGGTTTTGAAGTTAATAAATTTGAATCAAGTAATTTAACTCCTATAAAATCTAAGGTAGTTAATGCACCAATCATTGAGGAATGCCCTATTGCAATAGAATGCACTTTAACAGACGTAATAGAAAGAGATTACTATGATGGAGTGACTAATATTTTAGCAAATATAAAGGGTAGAGCCATAGCAAAAGACTACTTGGATGAAAAAGGACAATTAAAGCTAATGAAACTTGATAATCTTATCTATATAGCAGATGGTGTAAACCGTGGATATAGATATATGAAAAATGAATAATGAATAATGAACGTTTAATTAAATAGATAGGGGGCTATCAATGTCGTACAATGCAACTTGGTCTGAGGATCCGAAGATAAATGAAGTAGAAGAGATAAAGCTTGAAAAGGATGGCTTAGATATAATAGAAACAATTATTCAGAAGTATTCTAAAGAAGGGTATAATGCCATAACTCCTGAGGATATGAATAGATTTAAGTGGGCTGGAGTTTACGAACAAAAACCTAGAAATGGATACTTTATGATAAGAGTACGTATTAATTCTGGAATTATGACTGCAAGTCAAGCAACAGCATTGGCAGAAATTGCAAGAGATTATGGACGTGGAATTGCAAATGTAACAACAAGAGGGGCTATACAATTTCACTGGATTAAGGTAGAAGATTTACCAGGTATCTTTGAGAAGCTTAAAGCTTGTGGACTTAGTTCCTATGAAGCTTGTGGAGATTGTCCAAGAACTATTGTAGGAAATCCTCTTTCAGGTATAGATAGATATGAACTTATGGATACAACCGAAATAGTAGAAGATGTTAATAACTTATTTTTACTTAACAAAGATTTTTCAAATTTGCCTAGAAAATTTAAAGTATCAATATCCTCAAGCACAAATAATGCTGCACATGCTCAAATAAATGATATTTCATTTACTCCAGCAACAAAAAATATAGATGAAGCTGAAGTAATAGGCTTTCACGTTTGGGTTGGGGGAGGACTTTCAGCTATGCCTCATCTAGCACAAAAGCTAAACATATTTGTTAGACCAGAGGAAGTTAAGAAAATTACTGAAGGTGTATGTACTATATTCAGGGATTATGGCTATAGGGAAAAGCGCACACGAGCTCGCTTAAAATTCTTAGTGGCTGATTGGGGCGTAGAAAAGTTCCAAGCAAAATTAGAAGAAATTGTTGGAAAGTTAGAATCACAAGGTGAGGATAAGCTAGGAGCTTGGAATTCTTCATATTACTTTGGGGTACATCCACAAAAGCAGGACGGAAAAAGCTATATAGGAATTAATTTGCCATTAGGTGAAATTTATTTCCATGAACTTTTACAACTAGCAGAAATTTCAGAGAAATATGGAGATCAAAAACTCAGAACTACATTGTCTCAAAATATTATCATTTCAGGTATTTGCAATGAAGAAATTAAAACTGTAGTTAAAAAAGATATATTTAAAAATCTATCTCCTGAACCCAATACATTTATTGGACATACTGTAGCATGTACAGGTAAGGAATACTGTAATTTAGCCCTAGTTGAAACCAAAGAATTAGCTAAAAAAGTTACAACTTATCTTGATTTAAAGATAAAATTAGATACTCCAATCCGTATTCATTTTACTGGATGTCCTAACTCATGTGGACAAAAGCACATTGCAGATATCAGTTTACAAGGAGCAATAATAAAAACAGAGAAAGGTAATGAAGATGCTTTTACAGTTTGGTTAGGTGGGACACTTAGTGGGGAAGGGAAATTTGCACAAAGTCTTAATCGCCGTGTTAAAGCAACTGAAGTACATGAAGTTTTAGAAAAAATAATACTATTTTTTAAGGAAAACAAATTAAAAAATGAAAGCTTTAATGATTTTGTAGATAGAGTAGGAATAAGTGCATTTTAGTTATAAAGAGCTTTTGTTTGAAGCACCAGACTCAGTCATTATGGAAGTTATGTAAATAATATATTTATAAAAGTGTCAATCTAATAAGATTGACACTTTTAACATTGTAATTAATATTATATAATAATAAGTATCAATTGGTTTATGAAATTATATCTATATGGAGGGATTAAAATGCGTATCTTAACTTGGATGAAGGTAATCCTAAGAGGTATTATGGAGTTTGGGATAGTTGTTGCATTTGCACTATTGGGATACTCTATTGGAGAAAATACATTTATGAAAATTATTTTAAGTAGCATGCTACCTATAGTTATTTTTTCTTTTTGGGGATTTTTTAATTTTCGCAAGGTAGCAAAAAATCAAGAACTATTTCGTTTATTCCAAGAGTTATTAATTTGCTCTATTGCAATATTAGCATTTAAAATTTCGGGGCATCAAATAGTAGCAATAGTGATGAGCATAATTACAATTGCACATTATATATTAGTTTATAGTTTGGGACATAGACTCATAAAGAACTAGGGCAAGTGTCCCTAGTTCTTTATGATATAATTTACATAATAATATATAGCAAGGAGTGATTTTAATGGAACTAAAAGCAGTTTCATTTCCGGATATATCATCAAGACCATATAATCTTTCAGTAGAAAGGGAAATGCCTTTTGAGGCTAGTATATTGTATAAAGCATGGACAGAGGAGTTTGATCTTTGGTTTGCAGCACCAGGGTCGGTTATTATGGAAGGAAAAATCAATACAGTATTTTTCTTTGAGACAGAATTTCAAGGAATTCGTCATCCTCACTATGGAAGATTTCTAGCACTTGAGGCTAATAGATTAGTAGAACTTACATGGGTTACTGGAGATGGCGGAACGAAGGGGGCAGAAACCGTAGTAACAGTAGAACTAAGTAAAACTAATAAGGGAACTTTATTAAAACTAATGCACAAAGGATTCCCTGATGAGGAATCAAGGAATGGACATGAAATGGCTTGGCCAATGATCTTAGAGCAGTTAGAAATTAAATTAATTGAACGTGAAAGTAAAAAATAATTGGTGTTATTTCAAAGACCATTGAAATTTTTATAAAGGACTCACCGTCACAAGGTAAGTCCTTTAAGTTCATGTACATATGGAGTGTCATGTTCATTAGTAGCATTAGTCTTAGTTATTATCAAAGGGAGTAGGTTTTATGTAAGAAGAAACTAATGGTAATTTGTGATATAATAATATCTTGAGTAGAAATGCTAAAATAAGAAAATATTGAAGACTATAAATTCATATATTATAATAAGTTTGTTAAATGTATTTAATTATGGGAGGGTTAATTATGTTTTTTTCATCTTCAGCAAAGAGCAAACCAAAATTTGAAGTAAATAAAAATAGTGATGGTCAATATTACTTTCAGTTAATAGCGGCTAATGGAAAAATTATTGCCACTAGTGAAAAGTTTGCTACGAAGGAAAATTGTATGAAGGGTATAGAAGTAGTAAAAAGCAGCGCAACTTCTGCAGATATTGTGGATTGGACATAATATTATGAAGGTAAATATATATGCATAATGTAATAATTATTTATTATTAAACATAAGGGCTTTGCAGCATATGCAAAGTCTTTATGTTTAAGGGCGCATTAGACGCAAACATTGAAGAAATAATATATAGTAGTATATAATAAGAGGATATAGAGAATTATTTATTAAATAAAATAGGGGATGAGAATTAATGACAGAAGAAAGAAAAGATGAGCTTGGAGGTTCATTTTTATTAAAGAAGGAAATATCTTTAGATGGGTTAAACGAGCTAGAAGTACAAGAAATTATATTTTTAGTTCATTCTGCAAAACATCTAAAAGCAAATAAGGTTTATGAAGATATAAATTTTGATGAGAAAATTAAAGTTTTCTTAGATGTATTAGAGGGAAAAATAAAATCAGCAGAGGAATTTTATGTAGCTTATGATAAAAACACTAACTATCCATACATAGATAATGAAGAAAGAGTATGGATGTTTTCAAAAGAGAATTATGCTAAGAATGCTCAAGATTACTTCATGCAGCAATTATTAATGCTGGATATTAGAAAACTAACTGGAGAAGATGTATTATTAGCATTTGCAAGACTACATACTATAGGGATTGACAGGATTTTAATTGATAATGGAGAATACAATATTGAAATTAATAGAGACGGAATAGTACCACCACCAGATTGGACAGATGTTCCAGAAATAAATATTCCTGTGACTAATCCTATGTTACAACGTTCAATGATTAAGTTCTTTCAATTATTATATTCAAAACAGAATTTTGAAGGAAGAAATCAAGTTATTAGTGCATTAGAAAGTGAAATGATAAATCAAGTTCTTAATGCAAAATATCTACTTCCAATAAAGGTAATTGAAAATACACCATCAATTGCCGATGCTTCTGGTATTAAGGTCTTAAAGGAAGGAACGACTATTCAAATTGCCAATATAGTGGATGAAAAAAATATTGCATGGTTACCTGCCTTTACAGATTGGATAGAATTTAACAAAGTATATGATGAAAATGAATGGCAAAGCAATATTACAACCTACGATGATTTGCTTGCATTGTCTGAGAAGATGCAAGGAATAGTTATAAATTGCAAAGGAGTTAGCCTAAGTATTAATGATATAAATAAAAAGAAGATAGAAGAGTTTAGAAAATAGAAAAATAAATTGTTTAAGAAAGTCAGGTTTGACTTTCTTTTTTGTTTTAAAACAGAACATATTATATATTTCCATAATATTATAAAGTGAGCATAATTATAATTAAAGCACTTAAGGTAGCAGTATGTTTAGGAGGGTAGTATAATGGCTGATGAACAGAAACCTTTACGTCTTGCTGTAACACCTGAAACACCCAGAGTAGCAAAAGCAGCACGCGTTAAGGAAACAGTAAAATATAGAATTTCAGTAACTAATATGTCTAGCGCTAGAGTTAAAGATGTATCACTTAAGAGCACCTTTGATAGAGGGGTAGTTTTGGATGAAGAAAATTCAACTCCAGGTTGGGAAGCACCACAAGCTAATTTATTAGGTTCATCTTTAGAAGTAATAGAAGCAATGTATTCATTAGGAGATTTAGAACCATGGGCAACAGCAGCTGTAACCCTAGCAGCTAGTGCAGAGGCTACTGGAAGGTTAGAAGCTAGAGTAGCAGCTAGAGGAGAAGTAGAAGTACCTGAAAGTCCAGTACCAATAGAGGTAACTGGCGAGGCAATACCAGTAGCTATTGATATAGTAGAAGCTTCAACTTCAGATGCTGTAATGAGAGTCTACGATGAAAACCCAGGAACTATATCAGTAAATTACCGTCTTTGGAAGAAAAAAATTCTTAAAGAAAAAAGAACCCTATAGATTATTAAGAAGTATGAAATAATTAAGAGGACATTTTGTTTACCATAAAGGTAAATGAAATGTCCTCCTTTTCTTAGAGATTTTCTTCCATAGTATATAAATAATGCTCAATTGAGTATCTCTTCCAGTCCCAAGAATGAGTACTTAAGCTTGTTATAATTTCTTGACAACCAGGGCAGTTTTGATGATGTTTATAAGTGTATCTAAGCCAATAAAGTGATTTAGTTACAGATGGCTTAATATGCTTAATAAACTCATCGTAATTAGCAAATCTACCTCTATAGCCTAAATAACTATTTATGTGCCAAGAATAAAATATAAATCCTGCACTTGGTATACTACTTCCCCCTTTTGATATAGTAGAATCTTTTCGAATGCCTACATAATCGCCAAAAGCATCAAATCCTAAATAAGCATAATCATATAATAATGAATTATTGGCTTCAGTAATTACATATCCATCAAGCATTTTGTTAAATATGATATTGGGATTAATTGCAGATCTTATTATTACAGAGGTAAAGCCTATAGCTTCTTTTAATTTATTTATTTGAGCTATGGGAGTTTTTAATCTTTCAGAATTATGCATGTCATTTTTAATATCAAAGATTAAAATATCATTTGGTTTTATAACCCTTTTTATATCCAAGAGAATGTTTTGGAGATCCTTTGAATTAAATATGCGAAAGCAAATCGTTTTAAAGCTTTTTCTAAGCTCCTTACAATCATTAATAAAGGTATGTGCTATATAATTGGCTTTGGGCTCATAAGAAAGAGTAGGAATAATGTTATTATTTATGGCAAGAGACGTATAATAATGGACTTTTAATGATGGATTTAGCTTGAATTTACTTAAAAACAACTTTACATTTTCTCTTGTTCCTTTGTTTACATTCATATAAATAGGTATATCAACAAGTATAGGGTGGTTAAGTCTTGCTATGTCGTTTAAATAAGTATCTTGAAAGTTTCCAGTTCTTTTTTGCGCAGCTCTCTCATTTACTAGTTCTAAAAGTGGAAGTGTCTTATTTGAAAGCTTTACATTCATGAGTGCCTTTCTTTCTTCTCTTATGTATCGCAAAACGGGTACATACTTTATTTTCATATTCATTCCCAAGTATATTGTTATATAAAATGAATATGAAAATGAAGTTTAATTTATAATACTTTTCTAGGTACATATTATTTGAAATTTCATAGGTTCAATATATAAAGTAACGAAAATAAAAAGTAATAAATTGATTCATAATAATATCAAGTTTATGTAAAGTTTCATAATAAAGAAACTTTATAAAAAGGAGTATTATTTATGACTAAATTTCATTTTACATCGAGAGCTATTTGCAGTGAATTTAATATCACAAAAATAAGTAATTATTATAATATAATCAAAAAAGTTAAGTGGGAAGAACCATTGATTTTAAAAGAACAGAACCTAGGGAGCTTGGGGAATTCACAAAATAAAATGGTCTATATTTATTATTTTGGATCTATTGTGTTTGTGAACTTTACAAGAAAAGAAATAGATGAATTTATAGAAAATATAAGAAGCATTCCGCAAAGTATAAAGAGCATAAATAAAGACATGAGATACGATTGCTTAGAAGAATATGATATAGTTTCAGATAAAAGTGAAGAAGCTGAAATGGGTTTTGAGGTTTATAATACTAAAGATATAGAAAATTATCATTTGGATATGACAGCACTTGTTTTGGCAAAATCAGTTGCACTAGAAACAATAGAAAACAGGGTATCAGAGGTTTTGGACGAAGTTGAAAAAATAATTGTATCCCTTAGAAAAGGTAAGGTGAATTTAAGAGGGAAAAAGGCAGCAGCTATAATTGGGAGAGTTTTATCTTTTAAGCATACAACTATATCTTACATAATGTTACTTGATAAACCTGATATTACTTGGAAAAACCAAGATGCTGAGATTTTTTTTAATGATATTGCAGATCTTTTTGAATTAGATGAAAGATATAAGGTTTTAAATGCAAAGATTCAATCACTATTAGATACAATTGAGATATTTGCGGATTTAAGTCATACTAGAACATCTACAATCTTAGAAATTATAGTAATCTTATTAATTTTAATTGAAGTGATATTTGCTTTTGAAGGTCCCATTAGGGAACTATTTTCAAAATGATTAAATAATAGCTATTGTTAAAAATTAGAAAATGGGTGTATATTATATATAATGCATTTAATATCAGATTATAAGGTTTTGAGAAGAAAATTATTTATAGATACCATGAATCAGGGGGGAATATATGGCTACATTGAAAGATATAGCAAAAGAAGCAAATGTTAGTGTCACTACTGTGTCCAATGTTATACATGGAAATTATAAGCGTGTTGCACAAGAAACTGTCGATAAGATAAAAATGATTATTGAAAAAAATAATTATGTTCCTAATATGACAGCAAGATCTTTAGTAAATAAATTATCAAAAATCATTGGAGTAATTAATCATGTGGTGCCAGGAAAGGGTGGAAACTTTATTTCAGATCCATTTCATAGTGTTGTAATTGATGGAATTGAAGAAAAGCTTAGAGAAAAAGGTTATTATTTAATGGTACGTATAGTATATAGCCACGAAGACTTATTTTCATTACTTCGCAACTGGAATATAGATGGTCTAATTTTGATTGGTTTGTTTCAAGATGAATTTTTTGAAAAGCTAGAGAATGCAAATGTACCTTTTGTTCTTATAGATAGTTATGTAGATAATCCTAAGGTGCTAAACATCGGAATAGATGACTGCAAAGGGGGATATCTGGCTACAAAATATTTAATAGATAAGGGGCATAGTTCTATAGTTTTTGCATCTCCTATAATTAAGCGAAATGGAGTTGTAGAAGAACGTTTCTTGGGATATAAAATGGCACTTAAAGAAGGGGGTATTCCCTTTAACTCTAAAAATGTTTACCAGCAAGAGATAGTTGCCTCTGAAGGTATAGAACTGGGACATAAATTAAGCAAGCGAACTGATGTAACGGCAATTTTTGCTACAGCAGATATACTAGCCGCAGGAATTATATCTGGACTCAATGAGCAAGGGAAGCGTGTACCAGATGACTTTTCTGTAATCGGTTTTGATGACTTATATATAAGTTCAATTACAGCACCTAGACTTACAACAATACATCAAGATCCTCAAGAAAAAGGAAAGGTTGCTGCAGAATCACTTATAAAAGTTATTGAAGGAGATGAAATTGAAAATAATAATTTGATTTTACCTGTGTCATTAGTAGAAAGATATAGCGTAAAAGATATAAATCATACAAAATGAGCATAATTTATAAAGAAATCGACAAATAGAGCTAAGTACAGATTTAAAGTACTTAGCTTTATTTGTAGTATTTTACAGTAAAAGGTCTTAGAGTAATATATTGACAATGGGTATGTAAACCTTTATACTGAGATTAAGTTGAACGTTAAACCTAATTAATTATAAATTATCAAGGGGGAGAATAAATGAGAAAGAACCTTCAAAAAATTATTGCTATTGGACTTATGTTATCAGTAGTTGGAATTACTGGATGCGCAAAGAGCAAGCCAACATCTACAGATTCTAATGGCCAAGTTACGGTTAAGCTTGGTATATGGCCACAGGATGGATTAACTGATCAAATTGAACAGCATAAAAAATGGGCAGCGCAAATCTTAGAAAGTGATAATGTAAAAATTGAACCAGCATATTATAAATATGCTGTAGATAGTTTTGTTTCCATGGCAACAGCAGGAAATGCTCCAACTATATTTGATACATGGTATACTGAACCACAAAAACTTATCGACAATGGATTTGTCAGAGACATAACCCCACAACTAAAGGAACTTGGCTGGGATACAAAAATGAACCCAGATGTAAAGAAATTACTTTCTAAGGACGGTAAAATATATGGCCTACCACGTGATGGTTATGCCGAAGGCTTAATGATTAATGCGAAGCTATTTAGAGATGCAGGCTTAGCAGATGCAAGCGGAAAACCTATATATCCAAAAACTTGGGATGAACTTGCAAAGGATGCAAAAATCATAAAAGAAAAGACTGGACATGCAGGTATAGATATTTTAGCTAAAGATGCTGCAGGCGGATGGCTTTTCACAAATATAGCTTGGGACTTTGGAGCTCAATTTGAAGTTCAAAAAGATGGAAAATGGACTGCACAGCTTAATTCAAAAGAAGCTATAGCAGCTATGCAATATGTAAAAGACTTAAAGTGGAAATATGATGTTTTAACTGCAGATCCAACTAATGAAGATTGGGCATCAGGTTATAAAGCTATCGCTACTGAAGATGCTGCAATGTATATAGCTTCACCTGACTCTGCAGATCAATTAGCACTAAATAAAATGGACATTAAAAACCTTTCAATGGCACCATTACCAGCAGGACCTGATGGAAAACAATACGCATTAAGCGGAGGAACTCCATATATGTTTGCTGCAAATGCTACTGATGACCAAGTAAAGGCAGCACTTAAGTATCTTGTACTTATGGGAAAAGCACCTGTAACTACAGATGATTCTATAAAAGGTTTAGAAGCAGATGCACAGGCTAGAGTTGCAAAGGGTGTACCAATACTACCATCATTCCCAGCATGGACTGATCCTGATTATCTAAAAGCTCAAGCAGATGCTCAAAAGAAATACTTAAATGTTGATATGGCTTTATACAACGACTACTATGATTGGATAAAGAAACCAGGTGTATTACATCTTGAAGAACCTGTAGCAACTCAAGATTTATACAAAGAATTAACCAACGTACTTCAAGCTGTTCTTACTGATAAAAATGCTGATGTTTCTCAATTATTAAATAAAGCAAATGACAATTTCCAAACTGTTTTAGATAACACTAAATAGAGAATAACAATAATTTTTAAATGAGATTATAGCATGTTCTTTGCAATTGCAGAATCCTTTGTTTAGTTGCAGGGGACATGCATAATTTTATGGAGAATTAAAATGCGGAAGGGGGACTCCGATGCTTCAAGTAAAAGGAAAGCCAAAAGTAAATAAACCAAATAAAACAAATATTTTTATAAAAAAGAATATATCTGGATGGCTAATAATGATTCCTGCAATTATTTTATTTATATTCTTTGTGTGGGAGCCTTTAATAGAGAACATAAGACTTTCGTTCTATAGTGCTAGAGGTATTAATACTGTAGATTTTGTTGGTTTGCAAAATTATAGGGATGTATTTAAAGATCCAGCATTTATTCCTGCTATAAAAAACACAATGGCCTATACCATTTGGTCTTTAATATTAGGATTTTTAGTACCAATCGTTATGGCTATTTTAATAAATGAGATGGTTTATGCTAAGGGACTCTTTAGAATAGGAACTTATTTCCCAAATGTAGTTCCTGGCCTTGCTACAGTTATGATGTGGGGCTTTATATTTAGACCTGGTGAAACTGGAATTCTAAATATAATTTTGCATCAGTTTGGTGTGGATCCTCAAGTTTGGTTAAATGACCCCAAGCTCACAATTCCACTTATAGTAATAACTATGACTTGGAGGAGTGCAGGAGCCACAGCCTTAATATACTTAGCATGTCTTCAAGGTATTAATCATGAATTATATGAGGCTGCAATAATTGATGGTGCAAGCATATGGAATAGAATTGTACACGTAACTATTCCAAACATGAAAAATTTAGGACGTACACTTTTAATACTTCAGGTTGTATCAGTTTTCCAAGTTCTCTACGAACCAATGGTAATGAAAAATGGTGGCCCTAATAATGCATCTATATCAATTATGGAATTAGTTTATAACTTAGCATTTGGTAAATTTGACTTTCCAAAGGCAGCAGCTATTAGTGTAATGATGAGTATATTCTTGATAACAGTAACTGTAATTTATAATAAATTTGTTAAAGCAGAGGATATGTAGAAAGGAGAGAGCTATTATGTCTAAAATATCACTTAAAGAAAATGGCATTATTACTAAATCAGATTTAAAAAGGCCAAAAGTAAAAGTTCTTTATTTTATAATGTTTATTATTTGCTTAATTATCGTTATATTATCTGCAGCTCCTCCAATTTGGCTATTCCTTCAAAGTTTTAAAGATATACAGGAATTTACCTTAACCACATCTGTATTGCCTAAATCCTTTGATTTTAGCAAGTTTACACAGACGTGGAAAGAGCTTAAGTTTTATAAGTATTATATTAATTCTTTTATTTCAATCGGAGGTTCTATCATATGCGCAATAGTATTCAATGGACTTTTGGCATATGCAATTTCAATTCTTAAACCTAAAGGAAGCAAGATCATTTATACACTTGTAGTCTCAAGTTTGATGATTCCAGCTACTACAAGTATAGTTCCTCTATTTGTAAATATTACAAAAATACATCTTAATGGATCTTTCATTCCACTATGGCTTTCAGCTGGAGCAAGTGCCTTTTATGTGGTTTTATTTAAGGAATTTTTTGATGCACTTCCTAAATCGGTTATTGAAGCTGCAAGGATAGATGGCTGCAGTGACTTAGGTATTTTCTTTAGGATAATAATGCCATTAAGTAAGCCAATTACAACAGTAATAGCTATGTATGCACTTAATGCTGCTTGGTCAGACTTTTTATTACCTAGTCTTCTACTAAATAATACTGGACTTGAAACTGTTATGGTTAGGTTATTCCAATTTAAAGATGCCACAGGATCACAAGTTGATGTTCTTAGAGCCATTGTGTTCGCAATAATTCCTCCAGTTATATTGTTTACTATTTTCCAAAAACGGATTATAGAAGCAAGCAATTTTTCTGGAACAAAGGGGTAGGATATAGGTTTTTTATAGAAAACCTATAAAAAATTTTCAAATTAAGTGGGGGTATGTAGCTATGGCTAAATTTGCAGATATATATTATAAAATTGATCCTTGGAAGATTATTGAGGAAGGCTTTGACGAAGAACGAAACATGGTATCTGAATCAATATTTTCTCTAGGAAATGAATACATGGGAGTTAGAGGATATTTTGAAGAAGGCTCTAACTGCGAAAAACTTCTCGGCAGTTATTTTAATGGAGTATATGAGTATTCTACAGATGTAAATAGGTCAGGATATAAGGGAATTATTGATCATACACATTTTATGGTGAACTCAGTAGATTGGCTTTATACTAGGATATTAATAGATGGAGAACAATTAGACTTAAAAACCTCAAATTATGAAAATTTCTTAAGGACATTAGATCTTAAAGCTGGTACATTAAGCAGAGAATTTATATGGAATACTAAAAGTGGTAAAAGAATTAAGGTTACGTTTTTAAGATTCTTAAATATGAATAAATCAAACGAAGGCTTTCAAAGGATTGCTTTTGAGCCAATTAATTTCTCAGGAAATATAGAAGTAATAATGGCACTAGATTTCAGCATTATCCATGAAAGTAAGGGTAAGTGTTTCTGGAATGTAGTTAAAAAAGAAGCTTCAGATAAAAGGGCAGCAATTATTGGGGAAACTCTTACTTCAAATCAAAAGGTATTTTCAGGTTTTACCTTTAAGGGAGACAATTTAGTAAGTAAAAGTGTTTACGAGGATGAAAAGACTATTGGATATAAGCTTAATATTAGTCTAAAGCAAGGAGAAATAAGCAAGGTAGATAAGTTAGTATCTAATATTGTGCTTAAAGATTCATCAATGGATAATGACGAGCTTTGGGATACCGGAATTAATTCAGTTAAGGAGCAAGAAAGTAAAAATGTAGAATATGCACTTGAAGAAAGTAAAGCTTATTGGAATAACATATGGAATAGATTTGATATTCAAATAGAAGGGGATGAGAAGAATCAGCAAGGTATACGTTTTTGTATTTTCCAAATGACTCAAACCTATAGCGGCCAAAATCCTACGAATAATATAGGGGCTAAAGGACTAACTGGTGAAGCATATAATGGGCATGCTTTTTGGGATACAGAAACTTGTTGTTTTCCTTTTTATCTATTTAATAATTTAAAGGCAGCTAAAAACTTATTAGAATTTAGATACTCTAAACTAGGAGAGGCAAAGAAACGCGCAAAGATGTTAGATTGCTCAGGTGCGTGTTATCCAATAGCGACCTTAAATGGAGAAGAAGCTTGTGATTTATGGCAGCATGCAAGTTTGCAGTTTCAACCTAGTACAGGAGTTGCATATGCAATTTGGCACTATGTACATTTAAGTGGTGATAGGGAATTTTTATTTAATCACGGGGCAGAAATGCTAGTTGAAATAAGCAGATTCTTAAAGTCTAGGGGAGCCTGGGGAGGATTAAATAATAAATTTGGAATATATGCAGTTATGGGGCCAGATGAGTTTCATATGATGGTTAATAATAATAGTTATACAAATTATATGGCTAAGAAGACCTTTGATTATACCTTAGATGTATTAAAGGAAATGAAAGAAAAGAGTTTAGATTTGTATGAGAATCTTCAAAAGAAAATAGGCTTCACTGAAGAGGAGCTTATGGATATAAAGAACTGCTCAGATAATATGAATATACTTTATGATGAAGAGACTAAGATATTTGAGCAGCATGAAGGATATTTTGAATTACCTCATATTGATGTAAATTCTATACCAGTTGAGGAATTCCCACTTTATAATAATTGGTCTTACGATAGAATATATCGCAGCGATATGATAAAGCAAGCTGATGTGTTAATGTTCTTATTCTTATATAATCAAGATTTTAGTTTAGAAAGTAAAAAAGCTAATTACGAATATTATGAACCTAGAACAATACATGAGTCTTCACTTTCTCCATCCATTCACTCGATATTAGCATCTGAACTTCAAAAACATGAAGAGGCATTTAAATTCTTTGGGTTTGCAACAAGAATGGATCTTGATAACTATAATAGAAACACTAAGGAAGGTATACACACAACTAGTTTAGCTGGAGCTTGGCTTAACATTGTATATGGCTTTGGTGGCATGAGAAGCGATGGAAAAGTTCTTAAGTTTAATCCATCCATTCCAAAGGCATGGAATAGCTATACTTTCAGAGTGGTTTATAAGTCAGCAGTACTGTCTGTTAAAGCAAGCAAGGAAGAGTTAACTATTAAGGTTATAAATGATAAGTCAGTAGAAATAGAAGTATATGATAAAAAATATTCTATTGATTCAGAAGGTATTACACTAAGAATTCCTGAATGTTGGAGGGAGTAATATGTCTTGGAGAGTAAAAGAAGAGAGTTTTAATAAAGAGAATATAGTTAACAATGGAAATAAATTTATTACTGGAAATGGGTATATGGGCTTTAGAGGAACATTGGAGGAGTATACAAAAAATGAACTAGTTGCCTGTAATATTTCAGGTTTATATGATAAGCAAGGGGATAAGTGGCGTGAGCCTATCAATGCTCCAAATGGTACATTTACAACACTAATGGTAGATGGAGAAGAATATTCAGTGCTTAAGGAAGAACCTTTTGAGCATAATCAAGTTCTTGATATTAAGGAAGGAGTCCATAGAAGAAACACAGAGTGGAATAGTGAAAAAGGAAAAATTGCAATTAAGGCTGAACGTTTCATAAGCCTTTCTAATGTTCATTTAATATGTCTTAAATATACTGTGACTGTAGATGAGACAAGTGAAATAGAGATTAATACAGGCATTGATGGGGATGTATGGGATATAAATGGCCCCCATTTAGAAAATTACATGCTAGAAAGTGATAAAAACTATATAAAAATATCAACTCCAACTCAAGAATTAAAAGTCCCAGTTGTGGTAGCAGAAATCTGTAAAAAGGATTTTGAGGCAGAAGAAGCTATATTAAAAACTGAAAAAAGCATTCTTAGAAATATAAAGTTTAAAGGGGAGCCAGGAGTAGAATATACAATTTATAAATATGTTTCTGTTTATACGGGAAATGATGAAGCCTCAAATATAGAAGCTGAATGTTTAGATGTAGCAGTTAAGGGGGCTGAGGATGGGTATGACAAAAACTATAATGCTCATGCAGCAAAATGGAATGATAGATGGGAAGTTTCTGATGTAATAATTGAAGGTAATGAGGATGATCAATTGGCACTTCGCTATAGTATATATCAACTTCACATTATAGCACCAGTACATTCAAATAAGTTATCAATACCAGCACGAGGACTTTCTGGACAAACCTATAAGGGTGCTATCTTCTGGGATACAGAGATGTTTATGCTTCCATTCTTCCTTCATACCTCACCAGATGTTGCCATTAATTTAGTTAATTACAGAATAAGAACCCTGCAAGGAGCTAGAGAAAAGGCAAATTATTACGGCTTTAAAGGAGCTTTTTATGCATGGGAAAGTCAAGAAGATGGACAAGATGCCTGTAGTGATTTTAATGTAACAGATGTATTTACTGGACGTCCAGTTAAAACATATTTCAAAGATAAGCAGGTTCATATAAGTGCTGCAGTATCTCATGCAATATGGGAAACTTATAAGTTTACTGGAGATGACAACTTACTTTTAAATGGCGGAGCAGAAGTAATTTTGGAATGTGCAAGATTTTATTATTCCTATGCGTACTTTAAAGAAGATAAGGACAGGTATGAAATCTTGGATGTTATTGGACCAGATGAGTATCATGAAAGAGTAAATAATAATGCATACACAAGTAAGATGGTTTATCATACTTTAGATATTGCATTTAAAATCTTAGAAATATTACAGGATAAATATCCTGAGGAATGTTTAAAACTCCTATCTAAAATTGAGTATGACAAAGAAGAGATATTAAGTCTTATTAAATTTAAAGAAAAGCTTTATGTGCCTAAGCCAGATGAAAAAACTTTGGTTATAGAGCAGTTTAGCGGATACAATGAATTAGAGGATTGCACTTTAGAGGAAGTAAAAAGCAGACTTCTTGATCCAAAAGAATATTGGGGTGGAGGACATGGAGTAGCATCTACTACTAAGATTATTAAACAAGCAGATGTTGTACTTATGCTAAATCTGTTCAAAAATGAATATTCTAAAGAAGTTAAAAAGGCAAATTGGGAGTACTATGAGCCAAGGACAGAACATGGCTCAAGCTTAAGTCCTTGTATATATGCACTGCTTTCTTGTGATATTGGAAATGCAGAATGGGCATATCCATTTTTCGTGAAAACTTCTAATGTAGACTTAACAGGAGAGTCTAAGCAGTTTGCAGGTTCAATATATATTGGTGGTACACACCCAGCAGCAAATGGAGGAGCTTGGATGTCAGCAATTCTAGGTTTTGGAGGACTTAAGATTCAAGAGGGTAAGATAACTATTGAACCTAAGCTACCTAAGAGTTGGAATAGACTTGCATTTAAAGTAATCCTAAGAGGAGAAAAGTACCTTATTGATATAAATAGGGACAGTAGTAGCGGCGTAATAACAGAAAGCATACTAAAAACCTCTTAATATAAGAAAAGTGTTTCGTTATTAAATGGAGCACTTTTCTTTTAACATAAACTTCTTTTTTACATAACATATGGTTAATGGAATAGAATTAAAATAAGAATATAAAGGGTATTGCTAATATAAGGCTTATTCACCTCTACCATAAAAAAAACTCTGCAACACTTAATGTGTTGTGGAGTTTTTTTGTTGAGTTATTAGGGTATACAAAGGTAGTAAATTCAATGTTAAAAACATAACAAAGTGTTTTTAATGACCATAATATGTTTTAAAAGTTTAAAATATTTTAAGTTATATCACTTGATGTTAATATCTACTTGTAGCAAACGGTTACAAAGAAAATATTAAGAATGAGGGGAAGGTATTATAGATGAATTATTTTGAAGAAAGTTTAAGATTACATGAAGAAAATATAGGAAAAATAGAAGTAGTACCAAAAATGAAAGTTGAAACAAGAGAGGATTTATGCCTAGCATATACTCCAGGTGTTGCAGAACCTTGTAGAAAAATTCATGAGAATGAAGAAAACGTCTACAAGTATACAGCAAAAGGAAATTTAGTTGCAGTAGTAACAGATGGAACAGCTGTATTAGGTTTAGGAGATATAGGTCCTAAGGCAGGACTACCTGTTATGGAAGGAAAGGCAATTTTATTTAAAGAGTTTGCAGGGGTTGATGCATTCCCAATATGTTTAGATACAAAGAATGTTGATGAAATAGTGAAAACAGTAAAGCTAATAGCACCTGGCTTTGGAGGAATTAATCTAGAGGATATTGGAGCTCCAAGATGCTTTGAAGTTGAAGAAAGATTAAAGAAAGAACTTGATATACCAGTATTTCACGATGATCAACATGGAACTGCAATAGTTGTTCTAGCTGGAATAATAAATGCTTTAAAAGTAGTTAACAAGAAGATAGAGGATGTAAAAGTAGTTGTAAATGGTGCAGGAGCAGCAGGAACTTCAATAGCTAAACTATTACTCTCTACAGGAGTAAAGAACCTAATTGCATGTGATAAGGTTGGTATTCTTTACAGAGGAATAGAGAATGTAGATGATGCAAAGAAGGAACTTGCAAAGATAACAAATCCAGATAATATTCAAGGAAGCTTAAAAGATGCTTTAGTAGGTGCAGATGTATTTATAGGAGTTTCAGCTCCAGGCATTGTAACTGAAGAAATGGTACAAACAATGAATAAGGACGCTATTTTATTTGCAATGGCAAACCCAACACCTGAAATAATGCCTGACTTAGCAAAGGCAGCTGGAGCAAAAGTTGTAGGAACAGGAAGATCAGACTTCCCAAACCAAGTTAATAATGTGCTTGCTTTCCCTGGAATATTTAGAGGGGCTTTAGATGTTAGAGCAAAAGAAATAAACGAAGAAATGAAAATAGCTGCTGCTTATGCAATAGCTAACTATATAAAAGATGAAGACTTAAATGAAAACAACGTAATTCCAAGTGCTTTAGATAAAAATGTAGCTATAAAAGTTGCAGAAGCAATTGCGAAATCTGCAAAAGAAAGTGGAGTAGCAAGAATTTAGTGAATTCAAAAAAGATGAAATTTTAGGAGGTAATGTTATGCAAATTCCAATTAAGAAAACCCTTGATAAAATTCCAGGTGGTATGATGGTTGTTCCACTTTTCCTAGGAGTATTAGTAAATACATTTTTCCCACAGTTTTTAAAGATAGGTGGTTTCACAACTGCATTATTTAGTTCAAGCGCATCTTCACCAATATTGGCTTGCTTTATGTTTTTAATCGGTTCGCAAATTCACTTTAAATTAGCGCCAAAGGCATTAAAAAAGGGTGCACTTTTAATAACAGGTAAGTTTATAGTAGGAGCAGGTATTGGTATATTTGTAGGAAAAGTTTTTGGTCCTGCTGGAGTATTAGGTCTATCACCACTTGCAATCCTCGCAGCATTAACAAACTGTAATGGTGGACTGTATGCATCTCTAGCTTCACAATATGGTGACGAAACAGATGTAGGAGCTTACGCTTTATTATCCTTAAAAGATGGCCCATTCTTTACATTAGTTGCACTAGGCGCATCAGGACTTGCACAAATTCCTTTCCAAGCACTTATAGCTGTATTAATTCCAATAGTAATTGGTATGATTTTAGGAAATATTGATGGTGATATGAGAGCTTTCCTTGGAAGCAGTAAGCTATTATTAATCCCATTTTTCTCATTCCCATTAGGGGCAGGAATGAATCTTGAAACAATTGTAAAAGCAGGAGGTCCTGGAATAATACTTGGAGTTATAGCTGCATTTACTGGAATAGGAGCTTATGTTCTATTAAAATTATTTAAAGAAGAACCTATAATAGGTTTAGCAACTGGATCAACTGCTGGAAATGCAGTAGCTACACCAGCAGCAGTTGCAGCAGCAGACCCAACTTTAGCAGCTATAGCAACAATAGCTACAGCACAAGTTGCAGCAGCCTGCGTAGTATCTGCTATAGTTTGTCCGTTTATTGTTTCATTTGTATTCAAACGTCTAAGAAATAGTAAAGCAAAAAAATTACAAAACGAAGTAGTCGCATAAATAAGTTAATGGTTAAAGTAAAATAGGTAGATATTAATTATACACGGAAAAGTGGAAGACAATAATGAGAGAAGTGCATTATAATAGGATGGAGATATAAATCCATTGCAATACTTCTGTCAGAATTTAAGAACTTCTATACTTCCGTGTATTTTGGCTGTAAATTTGATGTCTCAATATTAAGGGGAAGGTGATGAATATGAAAAAAACGATGAAGCTGCAAACTAAGCTTACCTTGCTGATTATTTCAGTAGTTTTCATTTCTATAGCTATAATAATTTTCTTTGTGGCTTCATGGATGACTGGAAACATCGAAAGCAAGGCTAGAACTAATATTATGAATGTAGCTAAGATGGTAGCAAATTCAAATGAAATAATAAATGAAGTTAAAGTTAAGGATCCAAATAGAAAGATTGGACCTTATATAAATAATCAGCTTAAGAATTTAGATCAGATTGAGTATATAATAGTAGCTGATAATGATGAGATTAGATATTCTCATCCAAACCCTGATATGATCGGTAAAAAGTTTGTGGGAGGAGATGAATATGGAGTAGTTTATAAGGGAGAAACATATATATCTGAGGCTACTGGAACCTTGGGAAAAGCTTTAAGAGCATTCACTCCTATATATGATTCTGAAAGTAAAAAAGAAATAGGTTTTGTCTCAGTAGGAACTCTTACTCAAAGCATTGAAACTGCGAAACATAAAGCAATTATATATATAATTTTAATTGGTTTCGGTGCACTTGCTGTAGGGATAATAGGTGCATTTATATTAGCAAATAATATAAAAAATATCCTAATGGGGCTTGAACCAGAGGAAATAACAAGGCTTTATAATGAAAAGATGGGAATTTTATATGCAATTCATGAAGGATTAATAGCTGTTGATAACATCGGCAGAATTACCCTTATAAATGATTCAGCTCTAAAGATATTAAACTTTGAGGGTAAGATTAATAAAAATGAGATTATAGGTATGAATGTAGAAGAGGCAATTCCCAATACCCGTATGATTAATGTATTAGAAACAGGTGAATCAGAATTTGAGAAAGAGCAGACGATAAATAATACAATAATAATGACTAATAGAATTCCTATAATGAAAAAAGGGAAGGTAATAGGAGCAATTGCAAGTTTTAGGGATAAAACAGAAGTAACAAGAATGGCAGAAGAACTTACAGGTGTAAAAAAATTGGCGTGGTCATTAAGAGCTCAAAATCATGAATTCATGAATAAGCTTCATACAATTGCAGGACTAATTCAGCTTGAAGAGTATGAGGAAGTACTGGAGTTTATATCGGATATATCAAGGGTAAGAAGCAACATAAGTAACATTTTGACTGAAAATATAAAGGAGCCAGCATTGTCAGCTTTACTTTTAGCCAAGTATAATAAAGCTGAAGAGAGTAGAGTTAAATTAAAGATAGATGAAATTTCAAAACTAACAAAGTTACCAGAGAAAATGACTTCTGAGGAGATTGTATCACTTTTAGGAAATTTAATAGAAAATTCCTTAGATGAAGTGAAAAATGATGGGACTGGATTAATATATATCAAGATAATTGAAAATGAACACTTTTTAAATATAAATGTAAAAGATAATGGCGGTGGAATTCCATTAGAAGTTAGAGAAAAAATATATGAGCAAGGGTACTCTACAAAAGAAGGACAGCGTGGAAATGGAATGTATATTGTAAAGGAAATAATTGATAGGTATGACGGCACCATAAGCTTTGAAGGGGATGAAGGTGTAAGTTGGGATATTACAATACCTATGAAAAAGGAGGGGAAAGCTTGATTCAAGTAATGATTGTTGAAGACAATCCTATGGTTAGAGAAATAAATTCTAAGTTTTTAAAAAGAGTAGAGGGATTTGTTTTATATAAAGCAGTTTCTAACCTTGAAGATGCTAAAAAATTTATATCTGTTAAGAAACCAGATTTAATATTACTTGACGTATATCTTCCTAAAGAAAATGGCATAGATTTCTTGAAGTGGATAAGAGCGCAGGAGTTAGAGATAGATATAATCTTAATAACTGCAGATAAATCAATTGAAAGAGTACAAGAAGCTTTTAGATATGGAGTTGTAGATTATCTTATAAAGCCCTTTAGCTTTGAAAGATTTAAAGAATCACTAACTCAATTTAAGGGAAGATACTATGAATTTAAGAAAAATGATGAAATTGAACAGGAAGAATTAGATAAACTAATTGCTAGTTCCAATACTTCTCATAATGAAGATGATTATGCAAAGGGACTCAATAAATATACCTATAGAAGTATTTGGGAAGAAATTGAGAAAAGTAGTTATGAGGATTTTACAGCAGAGGGTTTGGCAGAAAAATTAGGAATAGCAAGAGTAACGGTAAGAAGATATCTTGATTATATGGAAAAAGAAAATAAAGTAGAGAAACTAGTGGAATACGGCAAGGTGGGTAGACCACAACATAAATATCATAGAATATAATAAAGCCTCAGCAATACATAATGTGTTGCTGAGGTTTTTATATTTATTATTAGGAAGCGAAGCCTAGATAAACCAGGTTATTAATTTTCCACGAATAACTCATAATTTTCCATTAGCCATTTTATATCTTTTTTTGGAGGCAATCCAAAAAGTCGTTTGTATTCCCTGTTGAACTGAGATAAACTTCCGTAACCAACTTCCATTGCAGCAGATGTTGCATCCATAGTACCGCTGAACATTAAGCGCCTTGCCTCCTGCAAACGAAGTTGCTTTTGGTATTGTAAAGGCCCCATTGTGGTGATAGCTTTAAATTTATGCTGTAGCGCTGAAACACTCATGTTATTGGATTTTGCTAATTCTTTGACATTAAAAGATTTAGAATAATTCTCACTAATCCAGGTAATGGCTTTGCCTATCCCGTCCGTTTGCTGCTCAAACAATGCCTGTTGATAAAAAAGATGCCCATAATCACCAGTTAATAAACGAAAAATCAATTCGCGTTTTATGTTTTCGGAAAGAAAACTGATTCCTTTTGGATTCTCTATTAGTTTTAGGAGACGTATAAACAAATCTAAAAGTTCAGCATCTGATTTACCGACGAATGCTCCAGCACTTGACTTTTTTCTGTTTTGTTTAACGTCCATTTCAATTTCCATTGCAACGGATGCAATTTCTTTTGTTGTAAAATCAATACGCAATCCTATAAATGGAGAATCTACAGATGCATTAACAACTTGTCCGGATGCAGGCATATCAATCAAAGAAGCTAGATAATCTCCAGCATAGTAATAAAACATTTCATTTCCCAAATGAATTTCTTTCATACCTTGAATTATGATACAAAACGAAGGGGTAAGGACACTTGGTGTTAATGGAGAAGAGTATGTATGACGATTGATCGTAAGAAATGGAATAACTGTTTTTGTATTGCCTTCATCACAGGTAATTCTATCAATAATAGTGATGATTTGACTCAAAAGATTCTGACAAAGCATATCATTTTTAGCATCTACCGAGGGTGAAGTATGAGTTTCTTCCATATTCATATTATGATTCTCCTTTATATTTTCATTTGATTGATTCTTCATTTGTATATAAATTTTAACTTACATCATAATGAAATTCAATAGGTTAGGATACTACTTATTTTTCTAGATTGCAGAATTAGGCAAATTACATGCAGAAATGAACTAGTCATTTTTTGTGGTTTAAATGATAATATATTCAAGCATACTACAAGTGTTATATTATCTAAATTATTAGGGCAAGTATATTTGGTATAAACAGAAGTGTGTAAAAATTATCACTAATATGTAGTCACAATTGTTACGAATTTTAAGATATTTATAAGGAGGATTATTAAAAATGAATACCTATGAGATAACGCCACAAATTCCGTTAAAGTCTGGTTTTGGGCCTCAAACAACTGCAAGAGAAGTTTTAAAAGGAATTGACTTGAGAGGTAAAACTGTAATTGTTACAGGAGGGTACTCAGGAATCGGTCTGGAAACAACTCGCGCTTTAGCTGAATCAGGTGCAACAGTTATAGTTCCTGCACGTACACTTGAGAGAGCGCGTGCTTCAGTTGAGAATATACCACGTGTTCAGGTGGAAGAGATGGATCTAATGAATCCGGCTTCAATTGACGCATTTTCACAAAAATTTTTAAGTTCCGGAAGGGCGCTGGATATTCTAATTAATAACGCAGGAATTATGGCAGCACCGCTAAGTCGAGATGCCCGAGGTTTCGAATCACAATTTGCTACGAACCATCTTGGACATTTTCAATTGACAGCACGTCTCTGGCCTGCCTTAAAACAAGCAGGAAATGCACGAGTAGTTTCCCTTTCATCAACAGGAATACGATTTGGTGGTGTAGATTTTGACGACCCAAACTTTCAGCATAGAGAGTATAATGAGTGGGTGGCTTATGGTCAATCTAAGTCTGCCAATGCTCTATTTGCCGTTGAGTTGGACCGTCGCGGTCATAAATATGGTGTTCGCGCATTTTCAGTTCATCCCGGAAGAATTTTAGGAACAAATTTGATACGTTATATGACTAAGGAAGATCCAGTAAAAAATGCTATTCAAAACTTATCTTCAAAAGATGTAGAAAAACAAAGAGGAGAAAGCGGAGAGCAGAACATTGAACAGGGAGCAGCAACAAGTGTATGGTGCGCAACCAGCCCTCAATTGGAAGGCAAGGGTGGAGTTTACTGTATGAATGTTGATATTGCTAATGCTATTCCAGCAAGTTCTGTAAATGGAGAATTGATGCAAGTTATGACAGGGGTGCTGCCTTGGGCTATTGATCCTAAGCTGGCGGAACGATTATGGAAACTTAGCGAAGATCTTACTGGTGTTATTTTTGAAGTTAATTAATGTAGGAGCTGCACACTAATTATTAAGTGTGACAGCTCCATATTTTTTTATAAGTATATAACTATAAGGGCAAAGTGTATCTTGAAAAATATGCTATAATTAGAAGAAGTAAGAAGTTTATTAAGGTTAGCTAAAAATTAATTAATGTAGGTGAATATATAAATGGAGTATGATTGTGGATTTGCTAAAGAGAATAGATGGTTCAGGTATAGGGCTGCAGCAATAATAATTGAAAATGGATGTGTATTATTTGCTAAAAATGATAGAGATGATTATTGCTACTCAATTGGCGGTGGAGTACACATCGGTGAAAAAGCAGAAGATGCTGTTTTGAGAGAAGTATATGAAGAAACAGGAATACATTATGAAATTGATAGACTAGCATTTATTCATGAGAATTTTTTTGTTGGTGATGGTAGCCTCGAAGGGTATGATTGCCATGAAATTGCCTTTTATTTTTTGATGAAACCAAGAGGAACACAAAAACTAAACTGCAATAGTTTTTCAGGTGGATTTAAAGAATATATGCATTGGTTACCAATGAATGAATTATCGAAGTTTAAAGCATTTCCCACTTTTTTTATTGATAAAATAAATAACATACAGAATTATGTTGAACATATTATTACTGATGAGAGATAAATAAATTATAATTTGAAAGGAAAGTTCATTATGGGAGAACTATCAAAGCTACCAAACATCGGAGAAGAAGTTGAAAGACAGCTTAATAAAGTAGGAATATTTACTTATAATGAATTAAAAGAAATTGGCACAAAAAAGGCATGGCTTAAAATTCAAGAGATTGATGAATCTGCGTGTATTCATAGATTGTTAGCATTAGAAGGTGCGATTCAAGGTGTTAAAAAAACTGAATTACTACAGGAATGCAAAATAGAACTAAAAGATTTTTATAATAAGAATAAAAGCAAATAGAAATGTAAAGTAAAAAGGTAAAATATATAAATCAGAGTTTGTATGATAGATTTTAATACAGTTTATAGGAGGTAATATGGTATTAGAAACACAAAGGTTATCTTTAAGAGAAATGACACAAGCAGATTTTCCAGCTCTTTGTAAAATCTTACAGGATGATGATGTAATGTATGCTTATGAAGGAGCATTTACCAGTGATGAGGTTCAAGGATGGCTTGATAGACAATTTGAACGTTATAAAGAATATGGCTTTGGCCTATGGGCTGTTGTTTTGAAAGAAACGGGTATAATGATAGGACAATGTGGGGTGACAATGCAAGATTTCAACAGCAACAAGGTAATGGAAATTGGATATCTTTTTCAAAAAGAATACTGGCATCACGGATATGCTAGTGAAGCAGCAATTGGCTGTAAAGAATATGCATTTGATAAACTTAATGCTAAAGAAGTATATTCTATTATTCGAGATACAAATATACCATCACAAAACGTAGCAATACGAAATGGGATGACTTGTATAGATAAGTTTATCAAGCATTACAGGGGAATTGATATGCCACATTATCTATTCTCTATAAAGAAGACGTTGTAAGTATATGTAGATTAACAAATTTAAATAATAGATAAGAGATAATTTGTGAAGGGGAAAAACTATGATTAGGGTTGCTACAGTAGATGATATTTTGGAAATAGAAAATATATATAATGAGATTTTGAATTATGAAGAACAAACCGTGTCTTATACAAACTGGCAAAAAGGGCTTTATCCAACAGTTGATTATGCTAAAAATGCTATTGATAATAATACAATGTTTGTTGGTGAAAATGAAAATGGAATATATGGCTGTGTAGTGCTTAATAGTATTCAACCTAAAGAATATGACAATATCTCCTGGCTTACAAAAGCTAAACCAAGCGAAATTATGGTCATTCATACTTTGTGTATTAGACCTTCTGAAAATGGTAAAGGTAATGCAAGAGTAATGATGGAATTTAGTGAGAAATATGCGAAAGAGCGAGGGTATAAAGTTATTCGCCTTGATACTTATGAAGGCAATATTCCAGCTGCAACTCTATATCCTAAGATTGGATACATTTATGTAGGTACAACAAAATTTCATTTTCAAAATATAATATGGGAAAATCTAAAATGTTTTGAAAAATCATTATAGTATCAAGAAAAAAGAAAAAATGAATATTAATCTTAGAAAAAGTGCTAATCTCGTGAGGAGGAAGCACTTTTTTATTAATGTAAGGAGGCTTTAATAAATACCAATTATGGACGATATATAGTAATAGTATTTATAGTAGGGGGCACACAGAATGGATACATTTTTAAAACTAGAGATGATGGCGAAGGATATAAATATTCTTATAAAAACAACAAGTGAAGAATTGAAATATGATGTTTATTCAACAGTAGTTATAGATAATATTAATTTATTAATTAGTACTTTAGTTGAGTTAAATGAAGGTATGAAAGTTATTTTATCTCAGCATCCTGAGAATAATTTAACAGAGGGCTTAGATAAATTAGCTGAAGATATTGAAGCTATATTGTACAGTTATGAATCAAATGACAGCATTTTAATTGAAGAGATATTTATTAAATTTTTGACTCCTAGGTTTGAAAAGTTTTATAAAGATCTAGATAAATATTTCTTTAAAATAACTGGAGTGAAAAAGGCTATAGTTTTAGGGGTAAATGATATATCAATACATATTGAGGAATTAGTAGATTGTAACAAGTGTAGGATAGTTGCTTTTATTAGTGATAATAGTGAGCTTCAAGGGAAGTATATAAACGATATACCTATACATAAGAGAGATGAAATTCCATTAATAAATTATGAGTATTTAATAATAACAGATTATTTTAATTGTAATTTAGAAAATAAGATAATTGTTAATATTAATGATTATATAAAATACCACTATGATTATGAAGTTTTTAGAGCATATTCGTCCTATTTTAATTGCACAAAGCCACTTGATGGATTTATAACTGGTATATCTTATGCAGAAGTTGGAATAGATACAGCACAGTTAAGCTATGATGCAATAAATGTAGCTGTTTCTAGCCAAGATTTATTTTATGATTATCAATGGGCTAAAATGATATTAAATAATCAGGATATTGGGGCAGATGTTAGATTTGCCATAATAGGTATGAGTTACTACAGCTTTGAATATGATCTTTCAAAAAGCAGTTTAAAAGACCGGGTATATAAGTATTATCCTTTCTTTAGAGAATCTAGAAATCACACAGTTCCACAAGAGATAATAGATAACTATGTTAAATTTGAACAAGCATCATCTGAGATATTTAAGAAAGATTATAATAGTACATTTTATAATCTTTTGAAGGCGATAAATGAATCTTCTTGGAATAATAATGTAAGTAACGTTATGAATAAAGAGAAAATTGAGAAAGATAAAACGGTAATCGAAAGAGATTGTAATAAAGATTACCCTGAAACTGTTGTGGAAAATACTAAAATTCTTCGAGAATATATTTTATTATTGAAATCAAAAAAAATTAAACCTATTATTGTCATCTGTCCAACAAGCAAGGTTTACTACACAAATTTTTCAGAAAGAATTAAGGAAGAGTATAAGAGTATTATGAATAAAATGAAAGATGAATTTGATGTGGAAATACTTGATTACTTCGACTCTACTGATTTTTTAGATGAAGATTTTTATCATATATCTCATTTGAATAAAAATGGTGCTATAAAGTTTACTAAGTTACTAAATGATAGATTAATAAATATAATTTAACTATTGATATTAGAAAAAAATACGGCTGCCACCAAATAAAGTGCTAATCTCGTAAGGATGGAGCACTTTTTTTTCTTTGCCATTAAATTCTATATAAAAACCATAAGTAATACCATGTTTACAAAATATGGTACAATGAATTTGGAAGCAAACTTGAGTAATAGACAAGTAGTAATTTGATGTACATGTTATTTAATAATCTTTAAGACAAGACAAAACATAGCACTAAAAGTCGGGAACGACCGCTTGAAAAGAGATAAGATAAATGTACAGACAGGGGTGATGATTATGGAGTGGATTGAAGGAATTGGTGAAGCTATAGGCTATATTGAGGAGAATATTATTGAAGAAATCACAATAAAAGATATTGCAGAAAAAATATTTATGTCTCCTTTTTATTTCCAAAAAGGATTTGCAATGCTTTGTGGTTTTACAGTAGGAGAATACATCAGACAACGCAGGCTTACACTTGCCGGCAGTGAGCTTGTTTCTACTGATAAGAAAATCATTGATATTGCACTTAAATATGGGTACTCTTCACCAGATAGTTTTACAAAAGCTTTTACTAGATTTCATGGTGTAACACCTACTGCTGTTCGAAAAGATGGAGCAATGATTAAATCATTTGCTCCGCTGAAAATCAAATTTTTATTGGAAGGCGGTTATATTATGGATTACAAGATTATTAAAAAAGATTCCTTTACTATCATAGGAGTGTCAAAAGTTTTCAAATATGATAATGCAATTAAAGAGGTTCCACAGTTTTGGACAGAGAATTATCAAAAAATAGAAGGAAATCTTCTATGCGGTATGTATGGAGTAAACATTGATGAAAGTATGGGTTCAGATGAGTTCGAATATTTGATTGCAGACAACTATAATCCGTCCGTAGAAATACCTGATGGTTTTGTTACAAGGGTTATACCTAAATACACATGGGCTGTTTTTGCTTGTAAGGGTCCAATTCAGAAATCTATGCAAGATGTGAATAGGAGAATATTCTCTGAATGGTTGCCTAACTGCAAGGATTATGAAATTGCAGCAGGTTATAATATTGAAATGTACACCAATGCGGATGACTATCCACAAGGTATTCAAGATGAAAACTACTATAGTGAAATTTGGATTCCTGTTAAGGAAAAGTAGTTATAAAGAATGAGATTAAGGTTTTTAAATAGACATTAAATTAAGAGACAAGCACCCTTCTTCATCGGAGGGGTGTTTTTTCTTTGCCTTTAAGTCCTATATGAATATTGTACTTACAAAATATGTTATAATTAGAAGAGCGTAAATAAGAGTTTCTTAAATTTAAAAATATAAGATAGATGATAATATTTAGGCATTAACAGTATTAAGTTGATATGAAAAATATTTGTATTTAGTGAGGTGTGAATATGGAACTTTGGGATGTATATGATATTAATCGAAATAAAACCGATAAAACTATGGTTCGAGGAGAACCTTTTAAAAAAGATGAGTATCATTTAGTTGTTCATATATGTATTTTTAATTCTAAGGGGGAAATGCTAATTCAACAAAGACAACCATTCAAAGAAGGTTGGCCCAATATGTGGGATATAACAGTAGGTGGAAGTGCTATAAAAGGAGATACTAGTCAAACAGCAGCGGAAAGAGAATTGTTTGAGGAAATTGGACTTAAAGTAGATTTGAAAAATATTAGACCTCATATTACCATCAACTTTGAAGATGGATTTGATGATTATTATATAATTGAACGAGAAGTTGATTTAAATGAACTATCATTGCAGTATGAAGAAGTTCAGAAGGTTAAGTGGGCTTCAAAAGAAGAGATATTTTCAATGATAGAAAGCGGAGAATTTATACCATATTATCAGAGTTTAATACAGCTGCTTTTTGATATTAGAAAACAATACGGCAGCAACCAAACAAAGTGAGTATTTAATGCAGGTTAACTAAAAGGGAGAATATAGAAATGAGAATTGAAACTGAGGATTTGGTCATCCGCAATTTTGAGCTAAGGGACGAAAATGATTTGTGTGAATATATGCTGCAACGAGTTAATGCTGAATTTGAGGGATATCCAGATTTCACCTGTCTGAAAGCAAGGAAGGAAATTGAATTCAGGGCACAAAGCGATGAATTCTATGCAATTGAGTTAAAAAAAGAGCAAAAGGTTATTGGGAATATTTATCTAGGAAAGAGGGATTTTAATACTAGAGAACTTGGATATGTATTGAATGAAAATTATCATCATAAAGGCTATGGAAGTGTTGCTAGTAGTGTAGCAGTAGAATATATGTTTAAGCAAGGTGTTCATAGAATTTATGCAGAATGTGCACCTCAGAATATAGCTTCATGGAAGCTATTAGAGAAGATTGGAATGAGACGTGAAGCACATTTTAGAAAAAATGTTTCTTTTCATCAAGATGAAAACAAAAATCCTATATATTGGGACACCTATGTATATGCAGTATTAAACCCAGAAGAAGGAGAATGACTATATAATGATAGAGATTAAAATCAGCGAAGAACTAAAGAAAATTTGTCCTGAAATGAAACTTGGCTGTATTGAAGCACAAGTAAATGTACAAAGCAGTGGTGAGGGTTTATGGAAGGAAATTAATTATTATTGTGAAGTATTGAATAAAGAAATAAATATTGAGAACTTAGCCTCATTATCTAGAATTAAAGATGGGAGAGAAACATATAAAAAACTAGGTAAGGTTCCTAGTAAATATAGGCTATCTTCTGAAGCATTGTTAAGAAGGATACTTCAGGGAAAAGGAATGTATAAGGTAAATAATATTGTAGATATAAATAACTTAATGTCAATAAAATCAAAATTTCCAGTTGGCTCATACAATATTAAAAATCTTCATTCCCCAATTAACTTAGTGATAGGTAAAGAAGGAGAACAATATAAAGGTATCGGTAAAGAAAACATAAATATTGCAAACCTTCCTGTATTAGCGGACTCTTTAGGTAGTTTTGGAAGCCCTACAAGTGATTCAGAGAGAGCTATGATAACTGATAATGTAAGCGAAATATTAATGTGCATTTTTTGTTTTAGTGGCAAAACTAATATGGAAGAATACTTAGAATATGGGAAAGAACTTTTAGAGAGATATGCTAATGGAAAAGATATTAAGATTAAAGTAATTGAATAATAAAAGAGGAATTTATGGTGGAGAATAAGAGAGAGTTAATAAATAAAATACCAGCATTAATATGGGGACCAGCTTCAGATAAAGTATACATTTATGTTCATGGAAAAATGGGACGTAAAGAAAATGCTGAACACTTTGCTGAAGTTGCAATAGAAAGAGGATATCAAGTAATAAGTTTTGATTTGCCTGAGCATGGGGAAAGAAAAAATGAAGATTATCCTATTATGGCATGGAATGCAGTAAAAGATTTAAAATGCATAAGAGAGTATGTATTAAATAAATGGAAATATGTTAACTTATATGCTTGTAGTCTAGGGGTATATTTTAGTCTTCTAGCTTATAATGATATGGATATAAAAAAGGCTTTATTTCAATGCCCTGTGCTAAATATGGAGAGATTAATTTTTGATATGATGAAGTGGTTTAATATAACTGAGGAGCAGTTAAAAGCTGAAAAAGAAATTGCGACTCCTATGGGAGAAACTTTAAGTTGGGACTATTTAACATACTCTAAGGAACATCCAGTAGATAAGTGGAAGTGTCAAACCTATATTTTATATCCATCAGAAGATAAGTTAACTCCAATGGAAATTGTAGATGAGTTTAAAAATACACATTCAGTTAATCTAACAGTATTGAATGGAGCTGAACACTATTTTACTGAAAAAGAATACTTGGACAAATTAGAGTTTTGGTTAAGAAATAATATATAGGAAGAATAAGTGCCATTCTTGTGAGGATTGGCATTTTTTTATTTATATTAAGTAAAGAAAAAGTTTGAAAGTTATGTACAATTATTAGGTCAGTAAGTATAATTAAATATGTCAAATATGGTCTAATTAAGTTAATGATATGGAAGAAAGGGAATACTTAACATTGGGGATTAAGGAGAGAAGAATTAATAAACTTATTGCACTTTTTAATGAAAGAGAAGTCCTTACTGTTGAAGAAATTAAAGAAGAGCTTGAAATAAATGATAGAAGTGTAAAAAGCTATATTGGATTTCTTAGAGAATATGGGATTGAAATTATACCTATGAACAAAAGGTATAAGGCTATAAAAGAAGAAAAACTAACGGGAAATCTTATAAATAAACAAGAACTTAGAATGATGAAGATTATGCTTTCTGTTTCAGAAAACAGTGGATGTTTTGATAGAAAAAGTTTAGTTGATAATGTAAGTAAAAGTTTATTTGATGAGGATAGTGTTAGCAGAAAAACTATCGAAAGAGCAATAAAGAGCTGCGAGGAAAAAAGATATATTTACCTAGATGAAAATAATAAATATAGAACTTCTATTGTGACAGATAGTTTTTATTTTACTAATGATGAGGATATATTTAAATTTATAGAGCTATGTGAAATATATAAAGTAAGCATGCCTTTTTATAAGGAAGTTAATAATTTAAAAAATAAAATAATGACTCAGTTAGATTATGAGGATCCAAGCTATAATATATACTGCATTGGTAGAAAGTATAGTGATGAAGCAATTTCAAAAGATATAATTAGACAGTTTGAAAGCTTGAATTATAGAAATAAAGCTATAATAATCACATATAATTCAAAAATAGGTGAGCTTACTGAGAGTATTCAAGTTGTTACCTTTTTATATAATTGGGAAAAAGATAAGAGCTATGTTATAGGAATGGTAAAAGATAAGCTATATTTTATTGATGTTAAAACCATAATATCAATTATTCCTTCTGACTTAGAAAATGAATTTTTCAATCATAAGGAAACCTTAGACAAACTCGATTTGATGTTTGGAGCATCCTTAGATGAGTTTTATGAAGTAGAGATTGAATTTGTGAATACCTTTAACATAAAGGAAAAAGTAACAAGGCTACATAAACATAGAAAAAGCAGCAAGCTAATTGAAGATGGAGACAAGCTTATATATAGTGATAAATTATATGGTATATATGACTTTGCTAGATACCTTAGAAGTTTTGGTTCATATTGTAAAGTTCTAGAGCCAGTAGAGCTTAAAGATATTATGAGGAAAACTTATGAGAAAATACTTTTAAATTATGGGGAGATTAAGAATGAATAACGTAATGAATGATATACTAAAACTTCTAACCATAATTGCTAATAGTGAAGAGGGTGCTAGCATAAGAGAACTCCATGAAAAGACTAAAATTCCTTTAGAAGTTATAAAAGATAACTTAGAAAATCTTTGGTATAATGCAGAGTTATATTTAATAGACATTGCTCCAGAAAATGAGGAAGAATATGAAGCCCATTTAGATAATTATGAGGATTTAAAATGGACTATAGAAAACTTCTCTGAGGATACTAAAGTTCTAAATCTTAATTATTTTGAAAAATATTTATATAAAAGCATTTTAACAAAGAGTGAAAAAAGAGATGGAGATTTTTTAGGCATTATAACCAAATCTACCTATGATATAGAAGATTATAAATACAAGCTGTTTCAAATAAGTATTGCTGCTGAAAATAAAAGAGCATTGTGTGCAAAATATAAAACTAGAAATAATAAGATTGAAGAATTTATTATAGAGCCATTAGGTATTGTATTCTATGAATTTGAAAATCTGTTTTATGTAGTAGGGCAGTACAATAACACAATTATAAATTATAGAATAGATAGAATTCTTAGTATTAAAGAAACAAAAAATAATTTTGTGCCATTAGAAGGTTTTGATATACAACAATATTTAGCCAATATATGGGGTATGGAGCAAGGGGAACCTATAAAGGTTAAAATTAAATTTTTAAAAGAAGCAAATGTAATCTATAGAGTTGAAAGAGACTTAGAATATAGGCTTAATAAGAAACTTATAGAGTATGATGATTACATTATATATGAAGATATTATAATAGGGGTAAATAGTTTTAAAAGCTGGCTAAGATCTTTTGGTAGTTCAGTCATAGTACTGGAACCAAAAGAACTTAGAGAAGAGATGATAGAGTCAGCAAAACGAAGTTTTGAATATTATGCAGGGGGAATGACAAATGAACAAAAGTAATAAGGGACCAACTACCAGTGAAATTAAATCACAATCTTTAGCAAGATATAACAATAAGCATGAAGTAACAAGAAAGTGGATATCCCTTTATAAAAAGTTAAATCCTAATAGAGATAATAGGGCTTATAGTGGACTAATTATTGAAGCTATCAGCATAATGGAATATGTTATTGAAAATATATTAAAAGATGAATTGGAACAAAATAATTTTCCAGCAAATGTCCTAAAGCTTCGTGAGAAAGGTTATAAAATTGAGGATAATGAATTTTATAAATTGAAAAGAATAAAGTGGTATAGAAACATAGGAGCTCATAACACTGAAACTTCACTGCAAGAAGTTATAAATTATGAGGCGGCTAAAGACGTATATTGGGGAATAGGTACATTATTAAATAAACTTGAAATGTTAGAAAAAGATGATGTTGAACCTTCTCCAGAAAAACTGCATGCAAATGTAGGGGAAGTAATAGGAGAAACATGTCTTCTTCAAGAATTTGTTGGAGGAGGGGGAAGCTGTAGGGTATTTAAAGCTCACCATCAACGTCTTGATTTAACAGTTGCAGTTAAAGAAATAAAACATGAAATTATTGATAGATTAGATGTTGCAAATGAGAAGAATATGCTGCTATCCTTAAGACATATAGGTATACCAAGAATATATGACATCATTCAAGATAATCATACATATTACTTAGTTATGGATTACATTGAAGGAAAAACCTTAGAAGAAAATATTAAAGAAATGGGTCCAATGAATGAATCTCAGGTTATAAAAGTAGGAATAGCGCTTTGTGAAATTATTAAATACTTACATAACTTTAAGGGTGGAATAATATATAAAGATTTAAAGCCAAGCAACATAATGATAGATTATGAAAAAAATATTCATTTAATAGATTTTGGTATTTCAGAAAGAGCTGAGAATAATAAAGAAGATAAAAAGATATATGCAGCATCTCCTTACTATGCTTCACCAGAGCAATTAAGAGGAGAAACTTGTGATAGGACAAGCGATATTTACTCATTAGGTGCAACACTTTATTACTTAACTGAAGGTATGAATCCAGATTCAAATGGAGAACTAAGATTTAAAAGAAGTACTAATGAAGTCTTAGTAAATATTATCGAAAAGGCTATGGAATATAATAAAGAAAACAGATATGGTTCTGTAGATGAATTAATAAGAGTTTTAGAAGAATATCAAAGAAACTTAAATAAGAATCAAACAATTAATAATACAGTTAAAGTAGAAACAAATCAGAAGATTAATAAAAAAGCTCCAATATCAAAAAATAAAATTTTAATTCCAGTTGTAGCAGTAGTAGTGGTAATAGCACTAGCTATAGGAGGAACACTAATTTATAATTTAGGGAAGAAAAATGATAGCATAAACACTAACACAAGTACTAAGCAGGACACACCTACAACAACCACTGATAATAATCAAGCTTCTAATACAAATAAGGATACAACTTCAAAGCAAACTCAAACACCAGCTAATACAAACACAAATAGTGAAGCAACAGTTGGAACACAAACAACAGCTTTTGATGGTAAAGCTGTGCTAACAGTTAATTCATATAATGTTGATGGTGATAATCTTGTAGTAAAGGGAACAATACAGAATAATTATGGTAAGGATTTTGATATTTCCTTATATGACATTTATGTAATGGGAGATGATGGTACAAAGTTCCCACTAGATATGCAGACAATGCTATCAAGTGGTGTTAATGGATATAAGATAGTTTCAGGAGAAAAGGCTGAATTTAAGTGCTATTTTAGTAACTATAAAGCAGCTAACTCATTAACATTTAAAATATCCAAAATCTTTTGCTTCGGAGGACCAAACAATGAGTCCTTTACTCTAAAAATTAAATAAAATTGAAACTAAAACTCTGTCTAGAAAATAGACAGAGTTTTTTATTTTATCAGAATAATAGAAGTGCAAATTTTTGTCCAAGGGGGTATTTATAATAAAACCATAGTAAAGATTGAAGGAGAGATGAGATATGTTTAAAAAGTTTTTTGATATGATTAGTTCTTTGATGGAAGGTGATTTTAATGGAATAGAAGAACAAGATCAAATGCTTCAAGACCAAATGTTTCAAGACCAGCTGCTTCAAGATCATATGGATTGGATGCAGCAAGAAGGAGAAAGGAGATTTATGGAACAAATGAATGAAGATATGAGAATGCAAAATGAACAACTAATGAATGATATGCAGGAGCATATGGATATGCATGAGCAGTTTAATAATGACATGTTTCAAAATGATTTTGATA
Source organism: Clostridium sp. 'White wine YQ' (assembly GCF_028728205.1). Classification (NCBI taxonomy): domain Bacteria; kingdom Bacillati; phylum Bacillota; class Clostridia; order Eubacteriales; family Clostridiaceae; genus Clostridium; species Clostridium sp. 'White wine YQ'. The sequence goes on along the minus strand of NZ_JAQYUU010000001.1, from coordinate 1,762,222 downwards.
ACTTTATGAATGACAGCATGTTTTAAAAGGATCATAACAATTTGAGGTGATGGAATTTGAAATATAAGTATATAAAGCAAGTATCCAAGCTGCTATATAAGTATGATTTGATGGATTTAGTAGGGCTAACAGGGCAAGAGGATGAATATGACCTAGAGGCCGAGCTTATTCTTAAAAAATGCAGAATAGATTCTATTTATAACGCAGAAAGAGATATAGAAAAGATATTCAAAGATTGCTTCTTTAGTAGTACAAAGCTTGATGAAGATAAGCTTGAAGCATTAAGTATTGAAGTAATTAAAACTATAAAAGAAATAAATAAAAATAAACAATTTAATGGAGGAATGTAAAATGAAAAAAGGAATAATGTTAATTTTAATGATAGGTGCAATAATGATTTCTATGGTTGGATGTAGCTCAGCTAAAACCAATGCTACAAAAACTGATACAAAGGAAGCGGCTACAAATGTCGATAGTCCCAAAGAGACAAAAGATGGGGTGAAAACAGATGCAACACAAGACGTAAACACCGACACCAAAGCACCAGAAACACCTGCAACAAGCACTGAACAAAAACCAAATACTCAAGCAAATCCTAAATCTAGTGCACCTAAAGCAGCATCTCAATTTGTAAATGGTGCAATGGTTACTGCGGTGGATAACGTTCAGATAAGTCCTAAGAACGTATACTACAAAGATTCCAAACTATATATGGATGCTTATGTTTATAATGGGTTTAGCCATAACATATTTGATGTTAGAAATATAAATATTAAGCTATCAAACAATAGTGGAGTAATTGCCCAAGCAAAATTTGATGGAATGGGAAATACAAATATAGGTGCTAATAGCCCTGTGATATGGACCTTTGTATTTGAGAATGATGCTATTAAAATGCAAAATGCAGATTTAGGGACTTTAAATACAGTCTACAGCTGTGATTACTCCTTTTAGTTAATTAACTAAAAGAAAGTACTATTCTCAAGTTTGAGAATAGTACTTTTTAAATTATATTTTATCTTCCAGTTTGAATAAAGAATACATCTGGGTTGTTACCATTATAGATATCGTTTCTGTTATCTCCCCATCCATGATATAAAGAGCATCCAGGTCCTCTAATAATTTGGTTATAGTCCCCCATATAACAATTAGCAACACCAGGATCAAAGTTAGGATTAGTATCTGGAACTAAAGAAAATACAGTACTTACCATTCTTTCAGCGCTTAAGCCCCTTCTAATATTGAAGGTTCTCATAAATAATGCAAATCTACCATTTCCAACACCACTTGTACCATCAAAACGGCTATATTGAATATGAGCGCCTCTATTATCAGCTATAACTGAAGGCATAAATGCATAAGCAGTGTTACCTGTTATTTGTCTTATTACCCATGTGACACCTTTATCTCTGCTATATGCAAGATAGATATTAATTGCTGGTTGAGGAAGAGTATTTCCGGTTCCACTATTGAAAACAACATACAACATTCCATCTGGGCCAATTGCAGCATGAGGGAATTCATTTGATCTAATTGTTTTAGTAGGAGTTACCTGAATTGCTGGTCTGCCGCAGCCTAAAACATTATTTGCAGCAATCTTAAGATTTGCTACAGTTGTTGGAGGACTAAAGGTTGTTCCACCATCAGTTGATTTAACCATACGGATAACTCTGTTTACACCACTAGTAATTTGTTCATAGAATACATAGATAGTACCATCTGGGCCAATTACAGGGAATGAACCAGAAACGTTATTATCTGGAGATATTGTTTTGCTAGCTATTAGCACAGTTGGAGTTACCCCAACTACCCATTTAGAAAATCTAATAGCTGTGCCATTATTAGAAAAATCTGTCCAAGTAAGGTATATGGCTTCTGCAAATTTTCCTCTTGATGGGTCTGGTCCTACTGCCATCCATTCCTTATCTTCAAAGTTTGTTGGTGAGGTACCTTCTCCAGCTACAAAAGGAGTATTCATAGTTATTCTTTTAGTTTGGGGATTAACTACTCCAGTTGAAATTTGAATAATACCTACTTCAGTATTTGGTAATACACCAAGTTCTGCATAATAGAATATTCCATGAGAATCTACAGCAATTACTGGATCTCCTCCGTTTTGCCATGGTGGATTTTGAGGAAGGTTACCGCCATCAGTCCAGTTAATACCACAGTCACTAGAGAATGCAAAACCTGAAAAGTTTCCAGGAATATTAGAATCATTGAAACCAAATAGAATAAAGTTTCTAAACCTTGCTAGGCTTGTCTCGCTTTGAGTTACGCGAGGTTTTCTGTTTATATCTTCATTTGTGCTATTAACCTGTCTTTCACCTGGAGCACCACAAGGCTCATGTCCACAACCACATTTGTGACAAGGATTTGGTGGATCATGGAAGATACTTAGTTCAGGGGAAGGATCATTAGCATCTGAAGAATTAAGAAGCCTAATAAACCCGCTTGAAGGGAAAACACTATAAGGATCTTCAGGTAGATTAATATTAGTTAACTCACTCATCTTAAGACCTCCGTATATTATTTTTTTATCATTTGTAACTCTTATAATTATTTATATGTAAAGAGGTGTCAGCCTTCCACGCAGTTATTGGGGGTAATTACATAATTTAGGGGAAGTTTTATGATTTTGTTTAAAAGTACAGGGTAATTCCCATAATTAGATAAATTATGATAAAATATAACAATAAGGGGGAATTAATTATGAAAAAAATCATACTTGGTTTCTTGTCAATCTTAATGTGTCTTAGCTTGACAAGTTGTACAAAAGCAAAACCAGAAGATGCAGTAAAAGGGTATTTTGAAGCAGTAAAAGCATTTGATACTGACAAAATGAAAACATTTGTTAATGAAAAGGAGACAATTGAGAGTATAACTAAGGTTTCAAAATCAGATGATAAATATTTTAAGTATGTTTTTGATTACTATAAAACAAATGCGACTAAAATGTCATATAAAATTAATAGTAGTGAGACTAAAGCTGATAAGGCGGTTGTAACTGTAGACTGCAAATATGTGGATGGATCAACTTTATGTAAAGAAACTACTGAAGAGGCTTTTAAAAAATTATTTCTTGATGACCTGAATCAGAAAGGACCCACTGATGAAGAAATGAGTAGGGAACTAGTTAATACAATGTCAGAGAAGCAAAAAGTATTAAAAGAAGTTACTACTGAAAAGACAATTATAATTAATTGTGTTAAGGTTGATAAAAAGTGGTATATAGAAAGTATAAATGATGATTTAAAAAATATTATGACCTCTAACTTTTTTTCTGTAACAAATAGCATGAAAAAGGCTAATGAAAACAATAAAATAAATAGTTTCTAGCTAATAGAAGATAGTAAAAATATAAATACATATATAAAAAGCACATAGCTTAGTTATATTAATTAAGCTATGTGCTTCTTTATATAATGAAATTGACATTTTAAGTTTAATCAGTATATTATAATATTAAAAAAGGAAGTGAATATACGATGTATTTAACAATAGTAGTAAGCTCCATGCAAAGATAACAAAATGTGAAAAACTTTTGCTTGGAGCCAATATAAAAAAATATTGAGTTTTTCATGTTTTAGTAAGTCTTTGCATCTTCATTTATTTACTAAATGTTGATAGGAGCGAAGAAGCTATGAAATATGAAAAAGCACAAAATATACTGCCGCACGGTATAATTGAATTAATACAAAAGTATATGGATGGCGGATATATCTATATACCTAGAAAAGATGAAAACAAAAGATCCTGGGGAGAAAATACTGAAACTAAGAGATATCTTAAAGAACGAGATAGAGAAATTTTTAATAAGTATTCCGCTGGAATATCAGTTAAATGCTTAGCTGAAGAGTATTTCTTAACAGAAGGAAGTATAAGAAGAATAATAAGGAATCAAAAAATATATGATTAAATATTATGAGGCATATTTTTCGGGTGAAGCTCTGAAAAATATGCCTTAAATTTTTATATTTAAAACGATTATAAATAAAGCAGATTTATTTATGAACTTGGGTTTTAGGCATCGATGGTGTTACATTTATTATAGGAACACAGGGAGGTGGATAACTTATGAGTATTCTAACAATTGAAAACATGAGTCATTCATTTGGAGACAGAATATTATTTAGAAAAGTATCCTTTAGATTATTAAAAGGTGAACACATTGGGCTTATTGGAGCTAACGGTGAGGGAAAGTCAACTTTCATGAAAATAATCACTAATCAAATTTTAGCTGATGAAGGTGACATTGAGTGGAATAGTAAATATAGCATTGGTTATATGGATCAGCAGGTTGACCTAAAAGAAGGTATTACAGCATTAAATTTTCTAAAAGAGGCATTTAGGAATTTATATGATATAGAAAATAAGATTAATGATTTATATAGTAAGCTTGGAGATCTTAATGAAGAGGAAATGAATAAAGCCTTAAATAGGATTGCAGTAATGCAAGAATCTTTAGACAAAAATGATTTTTATAGTATTAATTCAAGGATTCAAGCAACATCAGCAGGTCTTGGAATTAAAGAACTTTTAGATAGGGATGTTTCAGCCTTAAGTGGGGGACAGAGGACCAAAGTTTTACTAGCAAAACTACTTTTAGAGAAGCCAGATATTCTACTTTTAGACGAGCCAACCAATCACTTAGATGAAGAGCATATAGAATGGCTTAGAAGTTTTTTAATAAACTATCAAAATGCATTTATATTAATATCCCATGATAATAGTTTTTTAAATAGTGTAGTAAATGTGGTTTATCATCTTGAGCATAAGGAATTAACAAGATACCAAGGAAACTATGATTATTTTGTTAGGCTTTATGATATTAGAAAAGAGCAGAGGCTAATTGAATATAAGGAGCAGCAAACTGAGATAGCAAAGCTTGAAGATTATATAAGAAAGAATAAAGTAAGAAAAGCAACTGCAAAACAAGCTAAGTCAAGAGAGAAAAAGCTTGATAAGATTGAAAGAATAGAGATAAAAAAGGAAATTATAAAGCCAAAGTTTAATTTTAAAAGTACAAATATGCCAGAAAGCACTGTTTTTAAAGCAAGAGATTTAATAATTGGTTACAATAAACCCCTAAGCAAACCTCTAAACCTAAAGATGAAAAGGGGACAAAAGATTGCAATAATAGGAGCTAATGGCTTAGGAAAGACAACGCTTTTAAAAACCTTACTAGGACTACAAAAGCCTATAAATGGAGAAATAGACTTAAGCTATTATAAAAAGATAGGATATTTTGAGCAGGAACTTATCGAAGATAATAACAATTCAGTCTTATATGATGTTTGGAATGTTTTCCCAAATTTAACTCAAACAGAAGTAAGAACTAATCTTGCTAGGTGCGGGCTTACAAGGCAGCATATAGACAGTCCTATTAATATATTAAGCGGAGGAGAGCAGGCTAAAGTTAGACTGTGTAAGTTAATTAATGAACCTAGCAATATCTTAGTTTTAGATGAGCCTACCAACCACTTAGATATTTATGCAAAGGATGAGCTTAAGCGTGCATTAAAAGAATATGATGGCAGCATAATATTAGTGTGCCATGAACCTGAGTTTTATAAAGATATTGCAACAGATATATGGAACTGCGAAGATTGGGTATTTAGTAATTAGTGATAATACGCAGAAAATCCTTGTAAATAAGCTATGTTTTAAAGGTCAAACCATTTGTAAAATAAAATCATAAATAAGCGGAAGCTTATACAAATGGAGGGGTTAAAATGAAAAAAGGTATCAAGAGGTGGAAAGTATTCTTTTTAAGTTTAGTTGTATCCATAGGAATGATGGGTATGGCAGCATTTGCAGCAGACGCAAATAAAAATCTAGGGAAAAAGCATGCTTCTATTGAATGGAGTGGACATTCATGTTTTACAATTACTAATGAAAAAGGAACTAAGGTTGTAACAGATCCATTTCCAGATGGTATTGGATATAAGGTTCCTGAATTATATGCTGATATAGCAACTGTTAGTCATGATCACTTTGATCATAATAATCTAGCAGCTATAAAAAGTAATTTTACAGCTATAAGAGAACGTGGACAGTTTAATATTGATGGCATAAAAATAAAAGGAACAAAAACTTATCATGATACAGAATTAGGTGCTTTAAGGGGAGAGAATACAGTATATACCTATGATGTTGATGGAGTTAATGTATGTCATTTAGGTGATTTAGGACATGAATTAACAAATGATCAACTTAAAAGCATAGGCAAAGTAGATATACTAATGATTCCAGTAGGAGGCTTATACACAATAGATCCAGAGGTAGCAGCTAAAGTGGTTAATCAGTTAAATCCTAAGGTTGTTATACCTATGCACTATCAAACAGAAGTACTTTCTCCTGACTTTGGAACATTATCAAAAGTAGATAGCTTTGTAGAGCAAATGAAAGGTTGGAAAGTAGTTAAAGAAGATACTTTTAGCTTCAATCAATCAGAAATTAAAGCTTCAAAGGATAAGCAGTTAGTTATATTGAATTACAATAAATAAAATTATATACAAAAAAAGGAAAATCTCTAGTTGTCTAGAATATAGTAATTAAATTTTAGATGATTGGAGATTTTTCTATGGAGTTATTTACTGTGGATAAGGAACGGGAGATAAAACTACCAGTATATGTTGAAACTAAAGAGCCATTTTCTTCAGAAAGTCATAGGATGTTTAGATTAATACTTGTTGAAAATGGTGGAGGTATTGTGAGTGTTAATGACATCAAAACCATATTTACAGCCCCTACAATTTTTTGCTTCAATGTTAATGATAAAATTAAGCTTAATAAGAGCAGTAATTTAAGTGGTAGAGCTATCTTTTTTAGTCCTACCTTGGTTAATGATGTATTAACATTAGAAAGAATGGAAAACTTTAAAGAAGATATATCTGAATCAGAATACAGGGATTACTATTCCCTCAAACCTTTTATTGATAGAAATGGACTAATATCTGGACAGTTTGAAGTAGGCCCAGCAACGGCTAAGAGAATAGCAAAATTAATAGATTCCCTGCAAGAGGAATTAAAGCTATTAAACAATGATTTTTGGAGATGCCGCAGTAGATCTTTCTTTTTGGAAATCCTATTTTTACTTCAGTATATCTATACAGATGCAGAACAAATAACTAAACCTGAAACCATTAAGCATTCAGATGAAATTAATGAAATTATTTTATATTTGCATACAAACTATGAAAGAAAAATTTCTATAGAAGATTTAACGGAAGAATTCCATATAAATAGAACAACTTTGGCAGATAAGTTTACTAAGTCTGTTGGAATGTCAGTTATAGAATATTTAATTAGATTAAGAGTTAAAATGGCTTCAACAATGCTTAAGGATACCTTATTACCTATATCAGAAATAGGCTATAGAGTAGGCTTTAATGATATAACTCATTTTGGAAGAATGTTTCGAAAGTACACGGGAGAGTCACCATCTCTATATAGAAAAAAGAGAAATCTATAATCAAGTTTTAATACACAGTAAAACAAGATACTCCTATGGCATATTATAAAAATAAAAAAGGAGAAATGAATGAAACATAATGAACTACCTAGTGAAAGGTATTTTGGTGATTTAGAACAGGTCTTTACTTTTTATGGAGCTATGCCTACTGGAGTTACAATTTCAGAAAATGGACGTATATTTGTAAACTTTCCTAAATGGGGAGATGATGTTAAGTTTACTGTAGGGGAAATCGTTAAAAATAAATTAGTTCCATATCCAGATTTAAATACAAATAAGGTAGACTACAATAATCTAGATAAATGTTTTATAAGTGTGCAAAGTGTTGTAGCTGATGGTACGGGGACTCTTTGGGTATTAGATACAGCATCGCCAAACTTTAAGGAGCCCATAAAAGGTGGAGCCAAGCTTGTAAGTGTGGATTTAGCTACAAATAAAATTAAGAGAAGCTATACTTTTTCTGCGGATGTGGTTTTACCTACAACTTATTTAAATGATGTAAGAATAGATTATCGTGTTGGAGATGCAGGATTTGCGTATATTACAGATTCTTCAGACAAGGGGCCAGGTGCAATTATTGTACTAAACTTAAGTAATGGGAAAGCATTTAGAAGATTAAATGGAGATGAATCAACTTCAAGTGATCCAAATTTTCTTCCAAAGGTTGAAGGGAAAATACTACTAAATAGAAATAAGGATGGATCAACTTCAAGGATAACAACTGCATCTGATGGAATAGCAATATCACCTGATGGAGAAGTTTTATATTTCTGTCCAATGGCAAGTAGAAATTTATATTCAATCGAGACAAAGCTTTTAAGAGATGGAAGCATAACAGAAGCAGAACTATCTTCTAAAGTTAAATATTTAGGGGAGAAGGGTGCCTCTGATGGCATGATTACAGACTTAAAAGGAGTAGTATATGCTGGAGATTATGAAAATAACAGCATTAGAACAATTTCGCCAGATGGAACCATGAAAACCTTAGTCCATGATCCAAGGATATTATGGCCAGATACACTTACTATAGGAAGAGATAAATATTTGTATTTTACAGCTAATCAACTTCATAGACAAGCAAGATATAACTATGGAAAAGATCAAAGACAAAAGCCCTATGTATTATTTAGAATTAAGATTAATGAATTGCCAGCCCCTACAAAGTAACACTTATTATTTGTAATCTTAACTAAAAAACAATGCTACTGCATTTTGCAGTAGCATTGTTTTTATTAGATTTAAATATTACATTTTCCATCAGAGCAGTTATCAGAATCAGTAGTTTCATCTTCTTTTGATAAAAATTCAATGGTAGGTGATTTAAGTTCTTCATTACGTACTTTATTAAGTACATCTAAAAATGTCTCAGATGGTTGTGCACCAGATACTGCATATTTACTATTAAATACAAAGAATGGTACGCCATTTACTCTTAGCCTTGCAGCTTTTTCTTCATCTTTTCTGACATCTATATCATACTCATTTGATTCAAGAACACTTAAGGCCTTATCATAATCTAAACCTACTTCAGTCGCAAGTGATGCTAATACTTTGTGATCAGATATGTTTAAAGAATCTACAAAGTAAGCTTTAAGTAATCTTTCTGATAGTTCCTTCATCTTACCTTCTGTTTTAGCATAATGTGATAATCTATGAGCATCAAAGGTATTTGTAGGTATTAAATCATCAAAATTAAAATCAAGTCCAAGGGCTTTAGCTTGAGCTACTAGATTATCATTAGATGCCTTAGCTTGCTCAACTGGAATTCCATATTTATTTGCAATAAGCTCATGAATATTTTCTTCATAATGCTTTTTAGCTGATGGATCAAGTTCGAAGCTTCTAAATATTAGTTCAACTTCATCCTTATGCTCAAACTTTTCTAAAGCATTTTCTAACCTTCTCTTTCCTATATAACAAAATGGACATACAAAATCAGACCATATTTCTATTTGCATAAACTATTCCTCCTTATATACCCATATGGGGTATGTTGTTGTTTAATATATAGTATATTCCACTAATCTTAAATGTTCAATGGTATAATGTGAAAAATGAGGTATAATATAAATGGAAAATAAAAGAAATTAATTGCTTTAGGAGGCAAAATCAATATGGCAAGTGGGTTTCAGAATCCAATCACAATTAAAGAAGCGATAGATAATATTTTTACGCGTAAATATTTGCTGCCAGCTATTCAGCGTAAATTTACTTGGAGTAGTTCACAAGTAGAAATGTTATTTGATAGTATTTTAAGAGGGTATCCAATCAATTCATTTATGTTTTGGAAAATATCAGATAATGATATAAAAAGTAATTATAAGTTTTATGAATTTATCCGTGAGTTTAGAGAGTTTTATAAAGAAAATAATATAGATATTGATACAACTGGAATGAATGATTTTGAGGCAATTATTGATGGACAACAAAGGTTGACAAGCCTGTATATTGGATTACATGGATCATATGCTTATAAAATGCCTAGAAAATGGTGGCGTGATGATGAAGAAAATTTGCCTACAAGACATTTATATTTAAACATAGCTAAACCTGTCAATCAACAATATGATAATCAAAAATATTATGACTTTAGATTTCTTTCTAGTAAAGATTTAGAACGATATTCAGATAACGCTGATTATAAATGGTTTAAAGTTAGAGAAATACTGGATTTGAATGATGCTAAGAAAGTAAATCAGTATATTAATAAAAACAATTTATCAGATAATGATTACGCATATGATACATTATTTGCGTTATATGAAAAGATACATATGACGAAGTTGATAAATTATTATATTGAGGACGAGCAAGAGCCAGACAAGGTGTTAGAAATATTTATTAGAACTAATAGTGGTGGAACTCCATTATCTTTTTCAGATTTACTTATGTCTATTGCATCAGCAAACTGGAAAAGTATTGATGCTAGAAAAGAAATTCAAGATTTAGTTAATAAAGTTTATTTGATTGGAAGACCAGGATTTATAATAGACAAGGATTTTATTTTGAAAACTTGTTTGGTATTATTTTCAGATAATATAAAGTTTCAACTAAAGAATTTTGGACATGATAATATTGCAATATTTGAAGCAAATTGGAATGATGTAAAGAAGAGTATTATAGCTGGATTTGAATTGATTGAAAAGTTGGGATTTAATGATAAAACATTTAGAGCAAAAAATGCAGCAATTCCAATAATCTATTATATTTATTATAACAATTTATCAAATAAGGTTACTGCTGCGACATATGATAGGGATGATAAAGAATTAATGGCACGATGGATAAATCTTAGTTTTATCAAATCTATTTTTGGAGGTCAATCTGATAGTGTACTTGTTAATCTCAGAAAGGTACTAAGAAAAAGTTTAGGCAAAAAGTTTCCTTTAAAAGAAATTATAGATGAATTTAAAAATGATCCAGCAAGAAACTATTCTCTTGATGATGATTTTATAGACGGATTATTAACATCCCAATATGAAAGTAATGAGGCATTCTATACATTGTTATTGCTATACCCTCATTTAGACTATTATAATCAAAACTTCCATAAAGATCATTTGCACCCAGCATCATTCTTCAAAAATGAAAGTAATATAGATAAACATATTCCAATAACGTCCAGAGATTTCGCAAAGAATAAAGATAATTGGAATAGTGTGCTTAATCTTCAATTATTAAATGGGCAAATGAATGAATCTAAACAAGATAAAACATTAAAAGATTGGGTGAATGCTAACAATATACAAAACCAAACATTATATGTAGATTCTACAACAAGCTTAGATATTCAAGATTTTGAGATGTTTATTAGAACTAGAAAAGATAAACTTAAAACAAAAATAAAATCCTTAATATGATAAAAATTAATTGCTTTGATTAAGTTAATACTCTATTTATAAAAGCTATCTATTGTTAAAAAGTAATAATAGATAGCTTTTAATAATTTAATTAATAAAGATATAAATGTTCAATGGTATAATTAAACTTATGGGATAATTTTATAAGGAAAGTGGTGGGATTTTTGTATTTTGATATTGAGAGAATTGAGAAGATCCTTAAAGAGCTTCAGGCACGTATTTACAATAAAAGAACAAGGGTAGAAAATGTCTATATTAAAGAGGGCGACTATAAAAGTTATAAAGAAGCAGAGGCTTCAAGTGAACCTTGGGTTAAATTTGGAGAATACGATGTTTGGGGAGATAAATATAAAAGATTTTGGTTTAAAGCTGAATTTAATATTCCAAAAGAGTTAGCTAACGAATATGTAGTTTTAGAATTAACTACAGGAAAAGAAGGTCAATGGGATGCAATAAATCCACAGTTTTTAAGCTATTTAAATGGAAATATAGTACAAGGGTTAGATACAAATCATAGAGAAATAATAGTAAGTAAGGAAGCTACAGTAGGAGACCACTTTAGAGCAGATTTTCATGGTTATGGCGGAATGAATGATGGTAAGGCTAACTTTAATGTATATATTAAATCCTTTGATGAAGTTATAGAAAAGTTATTTTATGATATAAAAGTTCCTTTAGAAGTAGCAAAACTTTTAAAGGAAGAAGATAAAAAGAGAATAGATATTTTAAATCATTTAATAAAGGCGCTTGAGATATTAGATTTAAGAAAGCCTTATTCAGAGAAATATTATAAATCAATAAACGAAGCCAGGGAGTACTTAAAAGTTAATTTTTATGAAGGTGAATGTGGAAAGATAAATGAAGGCACAGTTGTTTGCTTAGGTCACACTCACTTAGATGTTGCTTGGCTTTGGGATCTAAAGCAAACTAGAGAAAAAGCAGTTAGAAGTTTTTCAACTGTCCTAAGCTTAATGAAAGAATATCCTGATTATACTTTCATGGCATCTCAGCCTATTTTATATAAATTTGTAAAGGAAGAAGCACCTGAAATTTATGCTGAGATAAAAGAAAGAATTAAAGAAGGAAGATGGGAAGCAGAAGGAGCTATGTATCTTGAAGCAGACTGTAACTTAACTTCAGGAGAATCTTTAGTAAGACAAATACTACATGGAAAGAAGTTTTTTAGAGAAGAATTTGGGGTAGAAAATAAGATTCTTTGGCTTCCAGATGTGTTTGGATATTCAGCAGCACTTCCTCAGATACTAAAAGGCTTTGGTATAGATTATTTCGTAACTTCAAAGATAAGCTGGAATGAATATAATAGACTTCCTTATGATACCTTTATGTGGGAAGGATTAGATGGAACAGAGATTTTATCTTATTTTATAACTGCAAATGATTATGAAAAGGTCATAAGTGGAATTCATAGAACCATATATGAGGCATCTATAAATCCATCTCAGATTAAAGGATCTTATGAAAGATATAAACCAAAGCAAATGAATGAGGAAGTTATTATATCCTATGGATATGGTGATGGAGGCGGTGGCCCAACTAAGGATATGCTTGAAAATTATTCAAGACTTAATAAGGGGATACCAGGTTCACCTAAAACTACAACTAAGTTTGCATTAGATTACTTTAAGGATTTAGTGAAGAGAGTAGAAGATTATAAAAGGCTTCCAAAGTGGAAAGGTGAATTATATCTTGAATTCCATAGAGGAACCTATACAACTATTGCTAAGAATAAAAAATATAATAGAATGAGTGAATATTTATATCAAGATTTAGAGTTATTTAGTTCAATTGCTAAAACTGTAGACATGAACTTTAAATATGATAAGAAGAGAATAAATGATAATTGGGAGCTAATATTATTAAATCAATTCCATGACATCATTCCAGGAACATCAATTAAGGAAGTTTATGATGAGTCATGGAGACAATACGAAAGTGTATTAGAAAATGGCAATGATTTATTAAATAATGCTTTAAAATCAATAAGCAGCAAAATAAATCTTAAGGAAAAAGCTTTAGTAGTATTTAACCAATTATCCTTTGAGAGAAATGAGTATGTTGAATTACCAAAGGAGTTAAAAGGAAAAACTTTAGTTTACGGGGACGGGGCAGAAGTTTTAGTTCAAAATATTAATGATAGTAAGGATATTGCCTACGTAACTAATATTCCAGCTAAAGGCTATAGGGTTCTTTATATTAAGGAAGCAGAGGAAAAAGCTAAGCCTCAAAACTTGGTTAATGTAGAGAAGATTAATAATGAATTTATACTTGAAAATAAATTCTTAAAAGTAAATGTAGATTCAAGAGGCGAATTAACATCTGTATTTGATAAGAAAGCTAATAGAGAAGTTATTAAAGATGGAGCTAAAGGAAACTCCTTAGTAATTTACGAAGATAAACCACATAATCCATGGGAAGCTTGGGATACAGATATTTATTACACAGAAAAGTCCTGGGAAATAACTGAGGTTATAGCTATTGAAGTTAAGAGTAAAGGACCACTAAAAGCAACAATTAGAGTAGAAAAGAAATATGAAGATTCAACAATTGAGCAATTTATTAGCTTATATCATGATAGCCCAAGAATTGATTTTGAAACTAAGGTTAAATGGCATGAAGAGCATGTACTACTTAGAGCTAATTTCCCAGTAAATATTAAGGGAAATAGAGCTACCTTTGATATACAATACGGAAATATTGAAAGAGATACTCACTTTAATACTAGCTGGGATATAGCTAAGTTCGAAGTCTGCGCACATAAATGGGGAGACATAAGTGAGTATGGCTATGGAGTAGCCTTATTAAATGACTGTAAATATGGATATAGCGTAAAAGATGGTGTGTTAAGTTTAACCTTATTAAAGTCGCCTAAATGGCCTAATCCAGAAGCAGATATGGGATATCATGAATTTACTTACTCATTATATCCTCATGAAGGAAGATGGCAAGAAGGTAAGGTTCAAGAAGAGGCTTATAAGCTAAATTTAAAACCATATGTAACCTTAGAAGAATCTCATACAGGGCTACTTGAAGATAAGTTATCTTTTATTAAAGTTGATGCTGAAAATGTAATGGTTGAGGTAATAAAAGAAAAAGAAGAAGGAAATGAAACTATAGTAAGGGTTTTTGAAAGCTTTAATAAGAGAACAAATGTAAAAATATCTAGCTTTATTAAACCTAAAAGAGTATGGGAAGTAAACCTTGAAGAAAAAGAAATAAAAGAACTTGAGATAAATGAAAATGAAGTGGAATTTATGATAAATCCTTATGAGATAAAGACCTTTAAGATTGAATATTAAGACTAACCTCTCTATCAGTGCAATTACTGTTAGGGAGGCTGTTCATTTTTAGAATAATATTAGAAAATATGTTGAAATTTGTTTAGATACTTCCTTTTATGTGTAAATGTTGGTAAAATAGGAAGGGTGATAATCGGATATTTTATTTTCCACTGTGGCAGATAAAATATCCAATTTTATTTTCTTGAATTGGAGGCTGAATTTATGAAAACTATATTTATAGTATTACTAATAGTTTTTTTAATAAAAACTATTTTTGATCATGTGAAAAAAAGCAGTAATTCTAATAATAGTGATAACAAAATACCTACCTTAAAAGGTGAGTATAACTGCAAGGAAGGAAACTTTAAGTATATTGGAGATAAAGATAATTTTGTTGTAAGCAAAGATAACAGATTTGAATTCTTAGTGAAAGATGGCGTTATAGTAGCATGTAAGGATAAAAAAAGACATTCAGATTTTGTTTATTATAAAGGAGAAGAAAATGTTTGATGATATGTTAGATTGGGCTGGCGATAAAGTTAAAAACTTCTCAGGTGAAAATGAAAGAAGAGAGTTAGTTGAGGATTATAAGCAGCTTCACATTAGAAGCAAATTAGAAATAGATTCTTTAATAAGTAAAGTTAATGAGGTAATTGATACATTTAATAGGATCATAGATGATTTAAATGATTATAGACATAGTACAGTAAAAAAGAACATTTTCAATCTAGGCGTGTTCTTACAGCAATTTGGAAATATAAAGAAAATAGGTGGCTTTGCGCTTGAGGATAAGCAAAACTCATTATCTTTTCCTAAAAAGAGTTTTGAGAAATCAGAAAATTACATAGAACAAATAGACTGGAGCAAAGACGAAGTTTTTGAAAAAACTTTTAAAAAGACCATTTTTGGAGTTAGAAGTGAGACTAAAAAGCTAAATCTAAAGATACAACAGGAAATGGGAAATTTAAAATTAGAAACTTCAAGACATAAAGAACAAATTAACAGCATTGAGAATTATATTAATCAGGACAAGCAGATATTAAATCTTTATGGGAGTACAGTAAAGGGAATAAGTGAAACAATTCAAGAAAAAGTAATCCCTGAAGTGGAATTAATACAAGCATTTTTGCAGTGTAATGATTTGAAAGACTGTCTTATTTCTAATAAAGAAATACAGTTCAAAGAGAATAACGATATAAGTGTTATAGCTAATACAAAATATAATAAGCACTACCTATTTATAAAGAATACATTTATGTTCTTTATAATAAGTACTAAAATTTATAATACAAAGATTTTTTCAAATCTTATATCCAATAAGGAACATATAGAAGAAAAAGAAGAGGTTATGAATTACAATAAAATTTTAAAAGAAAATCAATCAAATATGAACAGATTTATTACTATGTGAGGTGATTGATATGGAATTAAAAGAAATAGTTGATATAAGATACTCAGTGTTTGAACAAGAAAAGAGAATATATACTAGAACTATTAATCAGATCAATAGTGAACTTAATAGTTTATTAGATAATAACTTAGGAAGTAAGTTCTTGGAGAATTGCGGCAGGGATATAGCAGGTGAACTAGTAAGGACATATTTCAATACATCTGACTACAACATAACAGTTGATCAAATGTATTATAGAGTAAAGAATTTTTCCTATGAAAAGGAATATGATCCTATTGGAGATAATCAGGATTTAACCAAACTAGTTTATAATTACAATGAAAGTGAACGTTCAGAGTCCTTAAAAGAGATAGTAAATGACCTAGAAGCTTCAAAGGTAAAGCTATTTGAAAAAGAAACTATAGAAAAACAAAATGGCCATAGTCAAAAGGTCTATAAAGATAGCAATATGATTAAAAATGGCAAGGAAGGCTATAGAAATAATAGAAATAGCGATGGTTCCATGAAAGACGACTATACAGGTAATGCTGAAGAAAAAAAAGTTAACAAAAGAGGAGATGCTGTAAGCCAATTAGACGTTGAACATACCCAAGCTCTAAGCACAGCATATGTCTATACTGCATATCTAAAAGAAGGTGCAGAGGAAAGAATTAAAGAATTTTATAATTCAGCAGATAACTTTGCAATGATGGACAAGACTGCAAATCAATCCAAAGGTGATGTTAAGGTTCGTGATAAAAATGGTAATGATATTACCCATAGAGCTACACCAGAGCAATTAGCAGATGCAGTAGCAGAAAGATGGGAGACTTGTAATAATAAAGAATTATTAATGCAAAAGGGATACCTTGATGAAAATGGCAAGATAAATAAACAAGTGAAGAAGGAACTTGCTAAGAATTATAAGAACTCTCAAAATAAAGAGAGTAAAGTTATATTGAAGGAAACTGATTATTCTAAGGTTGGCAAAAAGGCCTTGAAATCTGCAAGTAACGGCATGGGCAAAATTGTAGCAGGGCAAATAATATACTATGCTCTTCCACCTCTTTTATTTGAAATAAAGGAGATATTAAAAACACCTGATATAACTATAAAAAAGGCACTAAGCAAAATCGATGCTATTAAAGACAGGCTAGGAAATTATGTAATGTCTAAGCTTTCTGTAATCTTTAAAGGGATAATGAAAAACAGTGTTAAGAACTTTATGAAAACATTTTTTGATATATTAATAAATACTGTTAAAGCAACGGTGCAAAAAATGTTAAGGTTAGCTAAAAATCTAGTTTTATCAGTAGTCGATTCAGTTGCGATTTTAGGAAATAAAAACACTACGAAAGCAGAGAAAGCAGATGCAATACTTAATTTAATGTCTATTACAATAACATCCTTTGTATTAGAAGTATTATTTGAATACTTAGAGCATCAGTTTCAAATTCCTGAAATGTTTTTACTACCAATACAAACTATTGCAACAGTTGTGTGTACTAATTTTGTAACATTAATTTTGCAAGAGGCAGATTTGTTTGATGTAAGACATGGGTTTCTAATGAAAAATATATCAGATCTATTTGATAGAGAAAATAACGCTTATATTGAATCAATGAAAGCTTTAGTGACCACTTCAAATAGTGAAATTGATATGATTATTAAAGAGAATACTAATAAGATAAATGAATTTAAAGCTAAACTAAAAAATCTAAATGTATATAGTGAATCTATAGGTTTAGAATTGGACAAGGTTAATAAAATATTTGATATGAAGATAGATTTTGAAAAAGAGTGGATAGACTTCTTAGGATATTCAGTTTAGAAAAGAGGAGTACATAATGCCAATATTAATAGCTATAATAGTTTTCTTACTTATTTCATATATTTGTTCCAAGTTAAATAGTAGGTAACAAAAATGAATTTAAGAGATAAAATTAATGAAGAATATGGTAAGGTACCTTTGTGTAATGGTAAAAGATGTAGAGGTATTATAATAAACGGATTTTGTTTACCTCTATGCTGGAGGTGTACATCTGTACTTATGGGAATACTAATATTCTTTTTCACACTTGTACTTATGCGGGTTAATTATACGGAGATTAAATACGTAAAACCATTGGTTTCAGGAATTTTATTTGAAGTTCCTATTTTAATAGATTGTATATTTCAGTACAAATATAAAAAAGAGAGCACTAATTTCAAAAGATTTATAACTGGAATGCTATCAGGAATCGGAATCAGTATATTTGCTGTTGTTATATCAAATTTAATAGGAAAGTATATAAATTAATAATAGTACCCATTTGTTTAACATATAAACAAATGGGTACTATATGTTTTTAATTAGTTTAACTATATATTTCACATTAAAATAGAATTCTAACTTTAAAATCCTTATGACACACAGGACAGTTTACTGTATGATTTCCAGTTTTTCTTGGTAATCTAAGTACCTTTTTACAATGAGGACATTTGCGATAACGATGGGTTTTAAATTCTTTCAGTCTGCGAATTGTTAAAGAACTTTTTGCTTTTATAGGACTCCATATCTTTAAAAACATTTGGTTCTCTCTACGTCTTTTAAAAATATTTTTAGAAAAACTCCTATAAAAGGTAAAAATCAGAACAACCCATATAAAAATACTAAGTATATTTGAATGAATAAATGAATTAATAAGCATCAGAACAAAAGATGCAATAACTAAAGCAATATAAAGCTGGTCTGTACCATATCTACCATACATAAAACGTATTAGTTTATTTTTAAAATCGCCCATTTTTAATCCTCCTAATTAATATGATCTGAAACAGAAGTAACACATAAAAGGATGAGTACTATATCTTTCATCTTTGTGACATAATTTTTAATAAAAATATAAGCTTAATTTTACCACAATGGTACAAAAAAAGGAATGTGATAGGTTTGTATTTACATAGCGTAAAAATATAGGAGAAGTTTCTTGATATTGTTACTTCTATGAGTAAAAATTGGTAAAATAGATATAGATTTAAAAAATTGCTTTTAGGAGAATTTGATATGAAAGATACAATTGAAAGAGTTAGAAAATTCAGAAACGATAGAGATTGGTCACAGTTCCACACTCCAGAGAATTTGGCTAAAGCTATAAATATAGAAGCAGGTGAACTTTTAGAGCACTTTCTTTGGGATAATAATTTTGATAAGGAAGATGTTTGTGATGAATTAGCGGATGTATTTGTTTATTGCATGCATATGGCAGATGCGTTAGATGTAAATATTGAAGAAATAATAAATAGAAAAATGGACAAGAATGAAAAGAAATATCCAGTAGAAAAAGCAAAGGGAAACAGCAAAAAATATACTGAGCTTTAATTATAGGGATGGTTTTTATAATTTAAATATAAAGATAGATATTAATTAATTTGAGAGTTAATGTTTAGGGGGAATAGATAAATGTGGTTTATAGTAGCTTTATTTTTAGTACTTACCATTACTTTTCTTTCAGGAAAAGGTGGATTCTTAATAGCTGGATATAATACAGCAAGTAAAGAAGAGAAAGCAAAATATGATGAGAAAAAACTATGCCGTGTTATGGGAATAGGTATGGGGGTAATCACCATCGTTTTAGCAATACCAGCAATATTAAAGGATAATACTCCTAATTTTTATATTGGACTAATGATAGCAGTGATTATGATAACAATTATTGGTATATTAGTAGTAACTAATACAATATGCAAAGTTAGTAATCCTGAAGTGACTCACGAGAGTAAAGAAGATGAGGCAAGGTCGAGGAAGCTTACCAAATTTACGTTGATATTTACTCTTGTGGTATTTGCCGTTGTAGGAGTAATTCTTGTAACTGGGGACATAAAGGTTAGTTTAAATGATAAGGAGATTAGTATTGAAGCAACTTACTGGAAAGATCAAACCATAGCCTATAAAGATATTCAATCAGTAACTTATTCAGAAGATTTAAGCATAGGAAGTAGAACAAATGGAGTTGGAAGCTTAAGACTTAATGAAGGACATTTTAATAATAACTTATTTGGAGATTATATTTTATATTCTTATACTAAGTGCAAGACTTATGTAGTAATTAAGACAAACTCAGATATCTTTGTTGTAAATGGAAAGAGTAGTGAGGATACTAAGAGGCTTTATGAGGAGATTAGGGAGAAAATATAATGGATTATTATTTTGAAAATAATAAAAGATATTATAAATTCAAAGGAAAGTTACACAAAAAGATAATATTAGGATTTACTAATTATACAAAACATATAGTAAACAAACATCCAGAGATAAATATTAGTATATTGGAAGAAGTAATTTGTAATCCAGATTATATTTATAAAACATCAATAAATTCTGAGGATTTTTATTATGAGAAGGTTATTGGTGAAGATATTTATAGAGTTGTTATTAGTAGATTTAAAAAGAATGTGAAGGAAGTAATTACAGCATATAAGTCAAACAACACAGATAAATTTACCACAAAGCATATTAGATGCATATATGATAAGAAAATTTATATTAAGTATGAAGATTTTTATAGAGAGTTAGAGTATGATATTGATTATTTCTATGAGGCTTTTAGTGCTGCAGATGATTAGAAGTTACAAAAAATATTTATAAGGTACGATATAACCCTAGACTGGATGTATGTTTAGGGTTTGTTTTTTATTCATACACATGGAGAAAATTAGTGTAGAATATTATTGATTTGGCTTTCTTTTATATTGAGAATAAATGAATTTATGATAAATCCTTATGAGATAAAAACCTTTAAGATTGAATATTAAAACTAACCTTTCTATCAGTGCAATTACTGTTAGGAAGGTTTTTTATTTTTAAACTAAACGACAAGAATCCCCTTATTAATACAATTGTAGAGTGTTAGAATTAAAATGAGGTGGGACAAATGGGAAATGAGTTAATTGAAATTGAAGAATATAGAGATTTAAAAGATAAATTTGATTCTATGACAAAGTATTACTTAAGTCTTATTGAAGAAAAAGAAGACCTTCTTTTTAAAGAAAAAGTTTTATTAGAAGCAAAATACTTATCTATTTTTGGATATTTAATAAAACAGAAATTACAGAGGGAGATTGATCTTAGAAGGATAAAGAAAAAAATATCCCTTATACAGTTTTACTTAAATAAAGGGGAAAAAGTTGATAAGGAAGAAATAGAAAAAAAGCTAGAAGAAGAGATGAAGTTATTCAAATTTCAGATGGAGGATTTCAAGGAAAGGCTATCTCAAAGTAAAAAACTTATAGAGAGTCCTACCTTAACTGATGAAGAGTATAATGAAGTAAAAAGTATATTTAGAAAACTAGCTAAAAAATTACATCCAGATTTGAATAAAATATTAACGGAAAGGGAAATGAATCTTTGGAATAGGACTCTTCAACTATGAAGCAAAAGGAGGGTGCCAATTTGGACGGAAATAGTTTATCACATACAAGATGAAATTGTAAATATCACATAGTTTTCATACCAAAGTACAGAAGAAAAGCTGTATATGGTTCTATAAGGCAAGATATTGGACAAATAATACGACAAATATGTAAGTATAAAAGTGTAGAGATAATAGAAGTTCATACATGTGAAGATTATATACATATGTTAGTATCAATACCTCCTAAATTGAGTGTTTCATGTTTTATGGGATACTTAAAAGGAAAAAGTTTATTGATTATATATGATAGGCATTAGAATTAAAATATAAGAATGGAAACAGACATTTTGTGGCAAAGGATATTTTGTTAGTACTGTAGGGTTGAATAAAGCAACTATAGCAAAATATATAAGAGAGCAAGAAGATTAGGATAAAATGGCTGATTCAATAACAATGAAAGAATACGAGGACCCTTTTAAGTGATGCTAGAGAGTTGGTTGCAGTTGAGGGACTAAAATAGGTATATTCTGGTACCATGCCCTTAGATGGCTAGAGTAAAACCACCAGCTGAAGGGGTGGTTTATTATTTAAATTGTATATAATTTAAGTTCGATTTAATAGCACAATTCCCAATAGATTTTAAGTTAACTCATCTATCAATAAAAAGATTATCAGAAATACTGAAAATGAGAAATGCTGGATTAAGAAGGGTACAATTATACAGAAGTTTTTCAATGAATTAAAGGATATTGAAAGATAATAAGATTAGTTGGAGTTATTGATAGCGCGGGAAAAAATTGGTGGGAATTTTCAGGTTGGGTATAATATTTAATATATTTTAAGAAGAATTATGTATATATGATTAATTATAGAATAGTTCTTTTTTATAATGAACTGTAAATTTAAATATATATAATAATATTTATACAAATTATTTATTTTATGTATAAATATTGATAAAATAGTAATAGGTAGTATATAGAATATTGATTGGATATGTGATTTTTTGTATGTAAATAAAATGGAAAAATTAGAATCGTTTAGTTTTACAATATTATTAATAGATACGAAAACTTGTTCTTATGTGATATAATCTTTTTATGGTTACAAACAGATTTGACAAAGCAGATAAGGAGACTTATAAAATGAAAGTAGCAGATTTTTTTTGTGGTGGTGGAGGATTTTCAGAAGGATTTAGACAAGCAGGTTTTGATGTTGTATTTGCAGTTGATAAATGGGAACCAGCAGTTATAACGCATAAAGCAAATCATCCTAAATGTAAAACAATAAAAATGGATATAATCGAATTATCAAATTTACCTGATAAAGAATTTCATGAAAAAATTCCAGATACGGAGATAATAATTGGATCTCCCCCATGTGTAGCATTTTCAAGTTCCAATAAATCTGGAAAAGGCGACAAGACAATGGGAATAAAACTAATAAAAGCATTTTTGAAGATTGTTTATAGAAAAAAATATAAAAAGGATTCAATTCTCAAGTATTGGATATTAGAAAATGTGCCTAATGCCCAAAAATATATTAAAGAGTACTATACTAGTGAGGAATTAGGTATTTCTGGGGGAAGTGAAAGGCTTCAAATATTTAAAGAATCAACAAATGTTTATGCTGCCTTAGATTATGCAGCACCAACAAAGAGAAAAAGATTTATTTGTGGTGACTTTATTACCCCTAAAAAAATAATTATAGATAATGAGAAATTAACATTAGGATATATATTGAAGACTTTAGGAGAGCCGTGCACTAGAGATAGGTTAGTAAAGGATCCAAATTGGAATTTTAAGATGAAGTCAAGCTTGATTTCTGATTTAAATTATATAAGTGAAGTAGCTGATTTTGAATGGAAAAAAGCAAAAAGATTAAAGCAAGATAAAGGATATATGGGTAAGATGGCATTTCCTGAAAGGTTAGATCAGCCTGCAAGAACCATAATGGCTACTATGTCAACCTCTTCTAGAGAATCTTTTATTTTAGGATATAAAGAGGGTAGTTTTAGATTGCCTACAGTAAGAGAAGTAGCAACAATTATGTCATTTCCAATTGATTATAGATTTTATGGGAAATCTGAAAGTATAAAGTATAAATTGGTTGGAAATGCAGTACCACCAAAATTTTCATATGCATTAGGAATTGCAATAGCTAATGAAGAAAATATGAAGATTCCTGAGAAACATGTAAAGATAAAGCATGATAAGTCTATTTCTTTTACTGACTTAAATTTCAAGATAATTCCATTGAATAAAGAAAAACGAAAAAAAATAACTTCTAAGTTTAAATATCATATTCCATATATGATTATAAATACATATAGAGTTGAATTAACAAATCACAATTCGGATTTTAAGAATGAAAATTTTATTTGGAATACAGAAATTCATAAAAGCCAGGGATCAACAGCAAAAATTATAAGAATTGATAAAGAAGATATTATACTAGAAAATAAGTTAATTGATAAGATAAATAAATTAGTATTGGATATTAAAAACAAAGTAGTGAGTTTTGATAATCTACAATATAATTTTACACTTACTGATTTTGAACGAGACTATAATTCCTGGGGTCCATATGAGGTACTAGATTCTATAAAAATATTTATTGATAATCAGATTGATAATATTGAGTTAAATAGAATGATACAAATAAAAGAGGAGAAAATTCCTTTTGGAACTTTAGTAGGATATTATATTTTATTGGAATTTTTAGAAAAATTGAAGGGGTAGATGGTATGGAAGAGAAGATGAGAATAGAAAAGTTGGGAGAAATATTAAGTCAACAACCTCATATGACAGGTATTAGGATAAACTATCAAGGTGAAATTAAAGTAATGAATGCATATAAGATACCATTAGATTATTTAATTTATAATAAATATAATGGTAGAATTGGAACTAGGGTAAAGTCATTTGAAAAAGAAAAATATATTTTAGACCCTGAAAATGAAAATCATAAAGCTATGATTGAAGAATTTTTATGGTTATCAAAAGAAGATAGAAATGAAACAACTGAAAAAAGTTTAGCAAAAGATGGACAGCAAAAATATGGGATTGTTACAAGAAATGGTATAATTATCGATGGAAATAGAAGGGCTAGTATATTAAATAGAATATATAGACAGAAAAATCATAAATATAACGACCAACAGGTAGAACATGCAAAATATTTTATAGCTGTCATTTTACCTAATAATGCAGAAAAAAAAGATATAATGGCATTAGAAACCAGATATCAAATGGGTGTAGATGAAAAAGTGGATTATAATGCTATTGAAAAGTATTTAAAATGTGCTGATTTATTAGATAACGATTTTAACATAGATGAGATTGCAGATATGATGGGAGAAAAAGTTAATAAAATAAATGAATATCTTGATATGCTAGAATTAATGAATAGATATCTGGATGCATATGGATACGAAGGGATATATACAAGATTAGAAAAGAGAGAAGGCCAATTTGTAGATTTATTAAGATATTTAGATTCGTATCAAAATCATAGAGCTTTTACCGATTGGGGTTATGATGATACAGATATAAATGATTTAGAAAGTATATGTTTTGATTATATTAGAGCAAGATATGAAGGAAAGCAATTCAGAAATATAGCAAATGTCGGTAAAAAAGAGATGAAGAGTATTTTTTCTAGTGAGAAAGTATGGAATAACTTCAAAGAAGAACATTTTAAGTTAGTAGAAAATATTGAAGAAGATGATGTAGATGACATTAGAGAAGAAAATCCAGATGAAGACATTTCGCTATTACTTGAAAAACGTGATTTGGATTGGGAAAATAAGGTTATTGGTAATTTCAAAGGAAATTTAAACAAATCATATAGAAAAGTTGAAGACTATCAACAATCAAATAAGCCAGAAAAATTGCTACAAAGTGCATTAGGTACTTTAGAAGCTATTAATACTGATGTAGACAATTTTACAAGTTCTACTGTTGAAGATTTAGTGAATCAAATAAATAGTCTAACTTACGAATTTAAAAAAGTAATTAGAAATAGAAGGAAAAAGTAAGATGATTATTAAAATTGATATATGCGAGAATGAATTTATATTAAGTGGCGATATTGAAGCATTATTGAAAAATAGAAGATATAAATTATTTTTCAAGAACTATTTTGAATATGAAGTTGATGATAAGATTATTAAAGTATTTTTCCAAAAGGAAAATAAAGAAGTGGTCTTGAATAAATTAAGATCTTTTTTTAGAAAAAATGATATTGAAGAGCAATTAACAGATAATATAAATGATATTTTAGAAGAATATTTTATCGAGGATAATAACTTTGAAAACTTTTCAAAGAAGGCATTAAATATACGTAATAATGTTTGTAATACTAATGAATTTAGTAAATTTACTTCAGTATTGAGAGAAAAGTTACCTCATAGAACGTTATACCCATTACAACTTTTATCAGCATTTCATTTAGCATTTTCGCAAAATAGTTGTAATTTTTCTGTGCCTGGAGCTGGAAAGACAAGCATAGTATATGGCGCATTTGGGTACTTAAGCAGTCTGGATAAAGATGATATTAAAAAAGTAGATAAAATAGTAATAGTTGGACCATTAAGCTCATTTGGTCCATGGGAAAGTGAATTCTTTGAATGTTTCGGTAGTAAACCTAGTGTAAAAAGACTATCTGGGATGAGTAAAGAAAAGCGTAGAGAATATCTTATAAGTGATAATATAGCTGATATTACCTTGATTTCATATCAAGGAGTTTACTCAATAATTAAAGAACTATCTTTTTTATTAAGAGAAAATAAAGTTATGCTCGTATTAGATGAAGCTCATAAAATTAAAAATACTGACGGCGGAATAGCGGCTAAAGCTATTTTGGAAATTGCACAATATGCAAAGTCAAGAGTTATATTGACTGGTACGCCAGCTCCTAATGGATACGAAGATTTATACAACTTATTTAGATTTATTTGGCCTAACAAAGATATTATAAAATTTAAAGTTAATCAACTAAGAGAAATGAGTAATAATAAATACGATGTAAGAATTAAAAATTTAATTAAAAATTTAGAACCTTACTTCATCAGAATAAGAAAAAGTGACTTGGGATTGCCAGAAGTAGCATCTATACCTCCTATAGAGATAGAAATGGGAGAGAAGCAAAGAGAAATTTATAGGTACATTGAAAAGAAATATATGGATTATTTAATAGAGAAGGATTTAGAATCAAGTGCATTAAAGGAATATTTAACAAGAGCTAGAGTTATCAGATTAATGCAAGCTGCTACAAACCCCAATTTATTAAAGCAACCAATAGAAAAGTATATTTTAGAAGAGACAAGTGGAGGAGAAATTTATTTTGATGACTCTGAAATAATGAATAAAGTCTTAAAATATACTGATAGTGAAATACCTTCAAAGTATACTTATGCATTGAAAATTATTAATAGAAAGATTCAAAAAGGGGAGAAGGTCATAGTTTGGAGTATTTATGTAAATAATATCAAGGAATTTAGTAAATTTTTATTAGATAATAATATTAAAAATAAATTGTTATATGGAGAAACTCCAGTTGATGGTAATTATGATGGAGAAGATATTGAAACAAGGGAAAAAATAGTAAAAGAATTTCATGAAAAAGATTCATTATTCAATGTTATCATTGCAAATCCATTTGCAGTTGCTGAATCAATATCTCTTCACAAAGTTTGTCATACAGCTATATATTTAGATAGAAGTTTTAATGCTGCACAATTTCTTCAATCAAAGGATAGGATACATAGATATGGATTAGACGCTAGTATAAGAACAGAGTATTATTACTTAATATCAAAAGATAGTATTGAAGAAACCATAGATAGAAGGTTGGAAGAGAAGGAAGAAAGATTAATGAAGATTATTGAAAGTAGTAGTATTCCTCTGTTTGATAATGTAGGTGATGATATAGGTAATGATGATATAAAGGCACTAATAAGGGATTATGTTAGAAGAACTAAAGATTTATAAAGAGTTATTAAATTATAATGAATTATACGCATTAGTTGAATACGTCTATAAAAATAATTGTGAATTCAATATTAATAGTTTAGCAAAATTTTTTGGATATGCTAAAAGTAAATCAATTCCTACCCAAATATTATTATTAAATATAGGTATAATACAAGAAAATAATGAAAAACTTATGCTTAGTGAAAAATTACTTCAAAGTGATTTTCAGTTTAATACATTTAAACTAGCACTATGTGACTTCTTTCTAGATTCTATTATTGAGAAAAGTGAAAGTAATATAATTCCGTTAGATAAGATTAAGTATGATACAAAGTATGGGTATTATATTCCACTGTCATATATTAAGTTAAAATATTCTTGCATAAGAAATTTTTTAATTTCAATTGAATTCTTTTACTTAGATGATATTAATAATAAGTTGCTAATAAACCCAATATACAATGAAACATTAAAAAAATATGTATCTAAAAGGAGAAAACAAATTTCACTCGAAACACTTAAAGGAATATTAGAACTAGAAGAGCGCTATGGAAAAGAGGCTGAATTATTTGTATTAAGTTATGAAAAAAAAAGATTGAACGATTCCTTATTATCTAATTGTATTGAAATAATTTCTGAAATAGATGTAACAGCTGGATATGATATTTGCTCATATAATACAAAAAAAAGTATTGAACATGATAGGTATATAGAAGTAAAGTCATATAATAAGAAAATAGATTTTTATTGGTCTAAAAATGAAATTAATATAGCAAAAGTATATAGCGATAAATATTATCTATATTTAGTGGATAGAGATAGAATTAATGATGAAACATATACGCCAATTATAATAAAAAATCCTCTAAAAATTCTTCAGTCTGATAAATATTTTATAGAAATAGAAAAGTATCATATAAAATATATTGATAATTAAAAAAATAATATAAAAGTTCTGTGAAGTTAATAATGGGTACCAGCCATCCTTAAAAGCGAATAATAAATTATAAAATAACAGACATACATATATTACGTATTCTGTTATTTTTGTTTCTCTAATAGATTTAATGAAGTATAATAGTTATTATTAAGTAAATACAAATTAAATAGTATTATTAAGTAAGGAGATTCACATGAACCCAAAAGAGAAAATCCCTTTCAAGAAAATCATCACAAATCTTATATTTTTTGACGTAACATTTATATTTACATCATTAATACTTAGAAAATCATTAGCGAATGTTAATTGGAGCATAATGTTATTTGGAAGTGCAGCATATGTTCTTACTGCTTTATATTTAAACTCCAAAGCTCCTAAAAAAGAGTAATAAGTACAAGAAATCTTTAAAACTAATAATAAATTATAAAATAACAGACCTACATGCATTTTGTACTCTGTTATTTTTTGTTTATATATAAAGTTTAATAAAGTATAATGGTGTTGTTAGATACATACAAATTTAATAAATATTATAAATTATTAAGTGGGGAGAGACTATGAAATCCAAAAGTAAAATCCCAATTAGAAAAACTTTAATATGCCTTATTAGCATGAATTTAACATATATAATCTTTACAGTCATACGCAAAGGCTCCTTTGCTAGTATCGAATGGGATATTATGTTGGTTATGAGCTTAAGTTTTTTTATATGTTCGATGTTTATAAATTATATAGATTCATAAAAAGAATAAATTAAAGCCTTAAAAATTACTGCTGTAATTTTTAAGGCTTCAATGCTCCATATAAGAAAAATACTATTCGACTGTTTCTAACAGCATATATTTAATCGAGTATTTTCTCAAAATAAATGCTATCACACCATTCTCCATTTTTGTAAATATATTTATTATAACGTCCAACAAATTGAAAGCCATTCTTAATTAATGCTATTTGGGAACCAATGTTATTAGGTGATGTGCCTGCTTCTAATCTATGTAGTCCATGCTTATTGACTGCTTCATCTAAAATAAGTTTTACCGCACTTGTTACATATCCCTTTCCTTGATGTTCCTCACCAACTCTATAACCCAGTTCAGCCTTATTAAAACATCCTCTTTCTATTGATACTAAATTTATTCTTCCAAGGATCATTCCAGCATTATCCTTTATTAAATACATATATACTAATCCATTCTCTTGTTCCTGAACTAACTCCTTTATTATTGTATTGAAGCTATTTAATTCATAATAATTATCTCCTCTTGGGAAACCAACTCTTTCAAAAAAAGATCTATTTTTAAGTTCAAATTTAAAAAGTTCTTGTGCATCTGATTCCTTAAGTAAATCTATTATAATATCTGGCATAAAAAATCTCCTTAATATCGTAGTATTTTACTATTGTCCATTAGACAATAATCTTATATAATTATTATACTATTTTATTTTCTATTTTTAATAAAATTATGACTAAAATTTCCTGTTATAGGTTATATTATCTAATGTGGAATCTCAAATTTGTATATTTCATTGATATTTAGACAAACTATTATTATAATGAAATTATGAGATATATTAGCTTAAAATAAAAAAATATATAAAATATTTAGTTAAAGTAAAATATTTCATTGTCGTTTTGACAAATTCGATATATAATATATTTCGGTAGTATTATGATTTGAACTGAAGGGAGGCGGGAATTATGTCAGAAATCAGAGTGAGAGAAAATGAATCATTAGAGCAAGCGTTATCAAGATTTAAACGTAGCTGTGCTAAATCTGGAGTCCTTTCAGAGGTTAGAAAAAGAGAACACTATGAAAAACCTAGCGTAAAGAGAAAGAAAAAATCAGAAGCAGCTAGAAAAAGAAAGTTTAAATAACCGATTATGATATTATTTAATAAAATCCTTAGGAATTAATAATTCCTAAGGATTTTTTAATTCTATTATTTTTGTTCTTATATTGACTCCAGAAGAATATAATAGTATTGTTTAATAATGAACAGTTCCAAATGGAACAATTTAAACGGAATTATTAATAATTTATGGAGGACAATATGAGTACTACAATTTATTATTTTAGCGGAACAGGTAATTCTTTGAAGGTATCAAAAGCAGTAAAAGAAGGATTAGGAGATGCAAATCTTATACAAATAACTAAAGATAACCTGCCAATTACTAAAGATATGTCATCTGATAAGATTGGCTTTGTATTCCCTATATATTTTACTGGAGTACCTTTAATGGTTAAAAAGTTTGTAGAAAATCTTGAAGTGAATAAATCAGCATATATTTTTGCTATTGCAACCTTTGGTGGAACTACGACAATAGCATTAAATCAAATTGAAGACATACTAAGTAAAAAAGGAGCTTCTCTTTCAGCTGGCTTTACAGTAAGAATGCCAGGTAATTATCAAGTTATGTATGATGCATATTCAAAAGAAGTTCAAGAAGAGCGTTTTAAAGTAGCTGATGAACAAATAATAAACATAGTAGACAGTATAAAGAAAAATGAACAGACTAAAGTAAAGATTAGTGGAGTAAAGATAGCTTTTGGAAGATTAGCATATAAGACTTTTAAGCCTAATAATATGGATAAAAATTTTTGGGTAACAGAAAAATGTAACGGCTGTAGTACTTGCTCAAAGGTTTGTCCTACGAATAATATTAAAATGGTAGAAGGAAAACCAGAATGGCAGCATAACTGTGAAATATGCTTAGCATGCATGCAATGGTGTCCACAAAAATCTATTCAATATAAGAAAAATACTTTGAAAAGAGGAAGATATCATCATCCAGATATAAAGGTAAATGAATTAATTCAAAACCGTTAGGATAAAAAGGGTGTGTACTTAATGTGTAAAGGAACTAATTGTATTCATAAAATAATGAACTTGCTTAGAGTAATTCAAGGAAGCTTAAACGGTCATATTGAGTCAAGTGCAGAGAATTTGGGAATAACAACTTCTCAATTTATGGTCATGTTTGAGATATATAATAATAAAGATATCTCCTTAATAGAACTAAGTGAAAAGCTTGATTTGCCAAAAAGTTCAGTTTCTAGATTAGTTGATCAACTTGTTAATAAAGAAATTGTAATAAGGGAGATACCTAAAGAAAATAGAAGAACAGTTAAGTTATCTATTTCACCTGAATTTTTAAAAAGTACAGATGTATGCAATATTACGAGTGAACTTAATGAGTCTATAATTGGAGACTTAGAACCTCAAAAAACTGAGGCAATTATCTCAGCCTTAGAAGATCTTATTTTGGTATTAAAAAAGAAAAGTACAAATTAGTATATTTCAATAAAGAAGAGCTTAATTGCTCTTTTTTATTTTTCTTAATTAGTAGATAAACGTTGAAAAATCAATTATTTCTTGTATAATAGAATATGTTAAATATAAACATGAATAAACGTAAAGGTGTTGAAAATATGCGCAAAGAGGTAGTTTTAAATTAAACTAACTGAATAAGGATTATTTTATATGGACATTAAAAAATCTTGCAATTAGTGGAGGTTTAATTTGTGTACCATAAAAATAATCAACATTATAATGAGCATGTTACACCTTATTTGCATAATTAAGATAACCGTGGTCTATTCACGGTATTTTTATGCCTATTTTTACTACGTTTTTAGATTAAGTAACTAAATTCATGTTTTTATTTAGGTTAAAGGATTATGAAGCTGTAAGTGAACCCTTGTTCATTGCGGCTTTTTTTAGTTTAGGAGGTTATTAGGATGAAGTGTTTATTTAATAAATTTAGATTTATAAGTAAAAACAGATTTTTTATTAATATTAGGATGGTGAACAATTAATGGTTAAAAAACTTTCAGCGTATAAAACTTATTTAATATATTCAGCAATTACAGGTCTATGCTTTTCATTAATAGCTACAATTATGATAGTGTATCATGTGGAAAAGGTTCATTTAAACCCACTTCAGCTTATTCTTGTGGGAACAACCTTAGAGGCAGCCTGCTTTATTTTTGAAATACCTACAGGGATAGTTGCAGATGTATATAGTCGCAAACTTTCTATCGTTATTGGTACAGTTTTAATGGGTGTAGGCTTCATATTAGAAGGTTCTGTTCCAAGTTTTATATTTGTACTTCTAGCGCAGATAGTATGGGGCTTAGGTGCAACCTTTATTAGTGGAGCAACTGAGGCTTGGATTGCAGAAGAAGAGAAAACAAGAGATTTAGAACAAGTGTATATTAAAGGTGCGCAAGCAGGACAAGTTGGTTCAGTAGTAGGTATAATCTTAAGTACAATTATTGCTAATTTTTATATTAGTATGCCTTTTATAATTAGCGGATGCTTAAGCATAATTCTAGGAATATTTTTAGCTTTCTTTATGCCAGAGATGAATTTTAAAACCTCTGCACCAGAAGATATAAATACCTTTAGAAAAATGGGACATACATTTAAAACAGGTTATAAGTTTATAAAAAGTAAATCTATAATAGTTATTTTACTTTTAGTAACTTTATTTTATGGTTTATCTAGTGAAGGGTATGACAGACTTTCTAATGCGCATTTTTTACAAGATACTACCTTGCCAAGACTTTGGAATCTTCAGCCAGTAACATGGTTTGGGATATTTGGAATAGCAGGAATGATTTTAAGTACAATAGTAATGCAGTTAATTTCAAAAAGAATAGAGAAGGAAGAAGAGAGTCATAGTGGGAGATTATTATTAGGTGTTAATGCATTCTATACAGTCTTCATGTTAGTGTTTGCCTTAACAAAGAACTTTAACTTAATGCTAATAGCATTTTTATCAGTAAATATGTTTAGAACCATAAATGAGCCAGTATTTAGTGCCTGGCTAAATAATCATATAGAAGATAATGCAAGAGCAACCATACTTTCTATGAATTCGCAAATTAATGCCTTTGGGCAAATTATAGGTGGTCCTATTATTGGGATTATAGCAACAAAGTTTTCTATAGGAATTGGAATAGCTTGCACATCACTTTTAGTTACACCAGTTTTAGCTTTATATATGATATCTATAATTATGGATAAAAAGAGCGTGAATAAGATATAAACTAAGATTTCAATAAAAGAAGGGCTTAATTGCCCTTTTTTTATTTTCTAGTATATAATATTGTTGTGAGTCTAGGAAAGAAAGAGGTTTTCTCATGTTTAAAATAATGATTGTAGAAGATGACAAAAAAATGAGTGAAATAATCTTAGAAAATATAGTAAGATGGGGATTCGAAGGACATAGAGTTGAAAACTTTAATGATACCTTTAATGATTTTGTAAAATATGATCCTCAGCTTGTTTTAATGGATATAAATCTTCCCTCTCATGATGGCTTTTATTGGTGCGGCAAGATTAGAGAAGTGTCAAAGGTTCCAATAATCTTTATATCCTCTAGAAATACTAATATGGATATAATAATGGCTGTAAACATGGGTGGAGATGACTTTATTCAAAAGCCTTTTTCGTTAGATGTACTTATGGCAAAGGTAAATGCCCTTTTAAGAAGGACTTATGACTATATAAATGCTTTTTCAAGTGTAATTGAGCATCAAGGAGTGGTTCTTAACCTAAAGGATAGTTCAGTTATATATAATGACAAAAAACTAGAGCTTACTAAGAATGAATTTAAAATCCTTTATACCCTTATGCAAGATAAGGGGGAGATAGTAAGTAGAGATGAAATAATGAGAGCTCTATGGGAAGATGAGAGCTTTGTTGATGATAATACCCTAACGGTAAATATTAATAGACTTAGAAAGAAACTTGAGGATATAGGTCTTAAAAGTTATATCCAAACTAAGAAAGGGCAAGGGTATGTTATTCTATGAAATTCACTAAATATTTAGCTGATAGAAAATTTACACTGCTTTTTTATGCACTGCTTATGTTATTTATATCCTTAGTAATTTTCTTAGATGGTTCTAAGAAAGTAAATGTTGAAAATGTACTATATATTAATTTAGTTTCTTTGACCTTTTTTATTATTTATTTAATAGCGGGATATCTTAGGCTCAGAGATTATTATAAAAATTTAAATAACATTGTTGAGAATAACAGTGATGAAATTATGGATAGACTTATGGCACCTAAGACTCATGAACAAATTCTTCATCATGAGGTGCTTAAAGCTTTATTTAATGAGCAAAGCTCAAAGATATTAAGTCTTCAAGAACATAAAAAAGATTATGAAGAGTTTATAACTTCTTGGGTGCATCAAGTTAAGACTCCTATATCTGCAAGCAGATTATTAATTGAAAACAATGCTAAAAATCCAAGTAAAGAAATTTTATATAGTCTTGAAGAGGAAATAGATAAAATTGAAAATTATATTGAGCAGGCACTGTACTACTCAAAAATAGATGATTTCTCTAAAGATTATCTTATAAATGAGCTTGAACTAGATAGATTAGTTAAAGAAGGGGTTAAAAAACAGGCAAAAACCTTTATTAATAAGAAAATAAATATAGAGATAGAAAATACAGAACTAATAGTTACAACAGATAAAAAGTGGCTAGCATTTATTGTAGATCAAATCCTAGCTAATTCCCTAAAGTATACTTCCATGGGTGGAAGGATTAAGGTATATGGAATGGTAGAAGAGAAGGCTCAAAAATTAGTTATAGATGATAATGGTATTGGAATAAAGGAAGAAGACCTTCATAGAGTCTTTGATAAAGGCTTTACGGGGTATAATGGAAGAGAGAACTACAAATCTACGGGAATGGGTCTATACCTCTCTAAAAAGCTTGCAAGAAAGCTAGGGCATGATATAACTATTGAATCAAAGTATGGAGAGTATACTAGGGTTACAATTGTGTTTCCCAAACTTATAGACTATTATGAGGTTTCAGAGGATTAGAAAAGTGGCGTTGCCACTTTTTTTGTTAATAATTTTAATAGGTGCTGTAAAAAAAAGTCATTCTATAATTTCGTTACACCCCACGTAGTGGCTGCGAGGGGCCCACGAAAAAGAATGACTAAACTTTTTTACAATCGCCTTGAATATCCAACTACAATTAATCTAGTTTTCGTAAAGGATATTCATATGTGACAATATTGTAAGGTTAAAATATTGTTTTGTAAGGAAGAGAAATGGATTGAATATGCTATACTTTGTACAATAATATTGTAGTTCGAAACAAGATATAAAGGAGAATAGATATGAATGATGTTTTAACAGCTAAAAGCTTAAAAAAAGTTTATGGATCAAGGGGCAATGTATACACTGCACTTCATGATATAGATCTAAATATCAAAGAAGGTGAATTCGTAGGTATCATGGGGCCTTCTGGTGCAGGTAAAACAACACTTTTAAATATTATATCTACTATTGATAAACCAAGCAGCGGAATGGTTACTATTGGTGGAGAAGATATAGTTAAGATGAATGAAGAGAAGCTATCTGTATTTAGAAGAAATAAGTTAGGATTTATATTTCAGGATTTTAATCTTTTAGATACCTTAACAGTAAAGGAGAATATAGTCCTTCCACTTGCACTTTCAAAGGTTAATTTAAAGGAAATAGAAAATAGACTTAGGGAAGTAGCTAGAAGTCTCGGGATAGATAATATTTTAAATAAGTACCCATATGAGATCTCAGGTGGTCAAAAGCAAAGAACTGCTGCAGCTAGAGCTATTATAAATAAGCCAGCATTAATCTTAGCTGATGAACCAACTGGAGCATTAGATTCTAAGTCATCAACTGAGCTTCTTCAAGCTTTAAGTGATTTAAATGAAAATAATAAAGCTACTATTATGATGGTAACTCATGACGCCTTTGCAGCTAGTTATTGCAAGAGAATAATCTTTATCAAGGATGGTTTATTATTTACAGAAATCGCAAGGGGAGGATCTAGAAAAGAATTCTTCCAAAAAATTTTAGATGTACTTAAGACCTTAGGCGGCGGCTTAACTGATATGTAATAAACAAGAACACTAGATATTTAAAGGAGTGAGAAATTAATGGGCTTATTTGATATTGCCTTTAAAAATATAAAAAGAAATTTTTACAACTACTTTTTATACTTTGTATCGATGATATTTAGTATAATGATTTACTTTACTTTTACCTCAATTCAATATAATACAAAGGTTCAAGAGGCTGTAGGATCTTCGGTGAATTTTGCAGCAGTATTTAAGGCAGCAGCTATAGTGGTTGCAGTGTTTGTTTCCATATTTATTTGGTATTCTAATTCTTTCTTTATTAGAAAAAGAAAGAAGGAAGTTGCGCTTTATTCTTTACTTGGAATTAGAAAAAAAGAAATAGGAAGAATGCTTTTCTATGAAAACATTGTTATGGGTATACTTGCCCTTATCGCTGGTATTCTTGTTGGAGGCTTACTTTCTAAGCTATTTATAATGTTACTTATTAAACTTATGGGCTTTTCTGCAAGTATTTCATTTATGATACCTATTAAGGCTGTTATAAATACAGCTATAATATTTTCAATATTGTTCCTCCTAACTTCAATTAACGGCTATAGACTAATATATAAATTTAAGCTTATAGAGCTATTTAAGGCTGAAAATGAAGGGGAAAGAGAGCCAAAGGCATCTCTAATTAGATCAGCATTAGCTATTATATTTATAGCTGCAGGTTATTTATTATATACAAAAGGACCATTGGCTTTAAGTGTATTTGCCATACCAGTAACTTTAATACTTACTGTAATAGGAACCTTCTTACTTTTCTCTTCCTTGACTTTACTAGTTATTAAACTTTCAAAGAAGAATAAGAGAAGATACTATAGCGGTATAAACATGGTAGGAACTTCTCAGCTTTTATATAGAATCAAAGGAAGTGCTAGAACTTTAGCAATAATTGCAGTATTGAGCGCAGCAACTTTAACTGCAATGGAGGTATCTTCAAGTTTCTATTATGACCTTACAATTAATTTGCAAAAAAATCATGCCTTTACGTATGCATTTGCAAGCAATAATACATCCTTAGATAAAAATGTAGAGGATATAATTTCAAAGTATCCTAAAAATAAAATATTATCATCTGTAGATATGAACTTTGCCAAAGTTCATGGATTTTGGGTAGATGCAGACCAGGCGTCAAACTTTTATTTAATATCAGAAAGTAACTATAATAAAGTTGCAAGTGCACGTGGATTAAAGGATATGGTAGAGTTAAATAGTAATGATGAAGTTGTAATTTACGATGAGATTTTAAACTTTACTACAAAAAACAATTATGCAGGTAAGACAATTAATATAGATACTAATAATCAGAAGCAGACCCTAAAAGTTAAAGACTATAAAGACTATTCTCTTGTAAACACAGGAATGATTAGAAGAGTAGTAGTTGTAAAAGACGAAGTTTATAATAAGTATTACTTAAAAGACAATCTATATAGAATAAAGGGATATATTACTGATAATAAAAAGGATAGCGAAGAGCTTACTAATGAATTTATAAGATTAATCAATAATAAACTACCTAAAACAGATGGAAGCTATTTTAACTATTCTGCATATTATGAGGATTATAGAGCAGGGCTTACTTATTCAGGGCTTATAATTTTTATAGGAGCATTCTTAGGTCTTGTATTCTTAGTTGCTACAGGTAGCATAATCTTCTTTAAACAATTATCAGAGGCTAGTGATGATAAAAATAGATATGAAATCCTAAGAAAGATTGGGGTCACAAACAAGGAAATTAAATCATCTATAAGCAAACAGATTTTTATGGTTTTTGCTCTTCCTTTAGTAATAGGAATAATACACAGCTTAGTTGCATCAACTCTTTTGGCAAAAATCACTAGATTAAATTTAACATTGCCTATAATTATAACTATAGGTGCATACACAATTATTTACATGATTTATTATTTCCTAACTGTAAATTCATACTACGATATTATTAACTCAAAAAGATATGCTTAAGATAAGAAAAATAGTAAAATTACGATAATAAAGTAAGGGGTTTGTGGAATGTAAGAGGGCTTATAGGGTTTTTTATAGGAAACTTAACTTAAAACCCTATAATAATGACGGGGGGAAGATTTATGGCAAAGGATAAAAAGAGACGTAAAAAAAGAGGCTGCCTGCTAACTTTGTTTAAATTCCTTATTTTTATACTTGTAGTTTTATGCATAGGATGGTTTGGACTTAAATTTTATTTTACTAATATAAACAAGATTGATGATAAGATACGTGCCAATGTAAATACTAGCATAGAAGAAAATAACAGTAAGTATTTAAGTTATAATGAGATACCTGAAATGTATAAGAAAGCATTAATAGCTACAGAAGACCGAAGTTTCTTAAAGAATCCAGGTGTTGACCCAAAGGGGATAGCTAGAGCAGTATATGTAGATATCAAAAGCGGAGAGCTTGTCCAAGGAGGCTCTACAATAACTCAGCAGTTAGTTCATAATACTCTTTTAAGTAGCAGAACAAAGCAATTACAGTGGAAGCTACTTGAGGGAATCTATGCAATTGGAGTGTATGATACCATGAGTAAAGAAGAAACCTTAGCCTTATATTCTAATATAGTTTATTTTGGACATGGAGCTTATGGATTATATATGGCTTCAGAGAACTATTTTGGAAGGAAACCATCAGAATTAAATTCAGGAGAACTTACTATGCTAGCTGGACTTCCTAATGCTCCAAGTAGTTATGATCCATATAATAACTTTATACTAGCTAGAGAAAGGCAAAAGCAAGTAATACAAAGTATGGTGGATAGTAAGGTAATAAGTGAAGCAGAAGGAAATGAAATTTATAATAAACAAATAAGATTGAAATAGTAAAAGAGACGTTTTGAACCCAAAACGTCTTTTATTTTTTGTGTTATAAAAAGATTCACATAATATGGTGTCCAAGCATATAAAGGTAATATAGGGAGTAAAGGGGGGGAGAACTATGCTTCCATTGGATAAAATAGGACTTACAGTAATGACTTGGAATATTTATCAAGGTGAAGACGTAACACCTATATTTATGGCGACACCTCAGCAAATCCCAGAGCGTGTTACAGAGGCTTATCGTCAATTCCTTGCTACCAATTTTCCAGAAAGAGCAAAGGCAATAGCTAGCCAGATAGCATTAAAGAAGCCAGATCTTATTGGTTTACAAGAAGCTGTTATTGTTGAGCTAATTCCTCCAAATGCAAAAAAAGTTGTTTTTAATTTTATAGATATTCTTCTTTATGAATTAGCAAAGAAAGGCGTTAGGTATAGAGTTGCAGCACAAAACTTCAATGCAAATGTTGTACTTCCTGCAAGTACAGGAAATCTAGTTAGATTAATTGATAGGGATGCTATTTTAATTCGTAGGGATAGTGATGTAGAGGTTATTAGTAAACAAGAAGCTAATTTTACAACTAATCTTCAAGTTCAAATAGGAGGGAAAACAGTTACACTTCTACAGGGCTGGTCATATATTAATGCTTGTATTAAAGGAAAGAAGTTCAGACTCATTAATACTCATCTTCAACCGCTTGATTTACAAGTGCAAGTTGCTCAGGCAAATGAACTATTAGCAGGCCCAGCAAATACAAATCTTCCTCTTATTCTTTTGGGTGACTTTAATTCAAATGCTTATGTTGGATTAACCTATAATAATTTAATAGCAGCAGGTTTATCAGATACTTGGGTTGTAGGTGGCGTTGGGAATGGATTTACTGCCCACCAAGATAGTGATGTGCTAAATGCTCTATCTACCTTAAGTGAAAGAATTGACTTGATCTTAGTTAAGAAGAATATTAATTGGAATGTACTGAAGGATGAATTAGTTGGTGAAGCTCAAGAAGATAGAACTTTTACTAGGCTTTGGCCATCAGATCATGCTAGTGTGGTTTCTAGATTAGACTTAAAGTGCTAGTTGTTTATAATGGAGTGTATTGCATTTATTTAAGACAATGCACTCTTTTTTTTTATATTTTAATATATATGTTCACAAAAAAATTATTAAGGAATATTATGTAGTATATACACACTCTCATGTTACATAGGGATAAGAAATTGTCTCTATAAATAAAAGACAAGGAGATGGGTGTATGGATAACTTTTTTAACCTTGGTGAAGAAAATTCAAATTTAGACAATGATAACTTCATAAACAATGATAACTTCATAAACAATGATAACTTGATAAATAATGATAACCAGATAAACAATGAAAATTTCATAAACAATAATAATTTTATAAACAATGATCCGTTGAACAGAAATCTAAACTGTTGCAATAGAGAATGCACTGTTTGCAGAAGATTCGCATCAATATTGAGGTCTAATATCTTTGTAGATAGAAATAACTTGTGCGTAGTAGGCTTTAATAGAAACTTAAACGTTGAAATACTTGGAAGAAGAACTCGTTCACCTTTAGCAATAGGTGCAAGATTTTCTTTTGAGAATCCTGATAGGAATGGAAGAACACTAAATCTAGGAGAAGTACCTTTATTGCAGCAGGAGGTCAATGCTTTTGTTGGTGCACTTAGAAGAGTTGGTATAATCGTTACTTCAATTAACAGCCGTTGGTTATTTGATACTCCAAGACTTGTATATGTTAATTTTGAATCTATAGACTGTCCATTAGATTTTGCAAGGAAAGTAGCGCAAGCTTTAAGAGCAATTAGTTGCTAGATTAGTTTTAACCGTGCTAGATAAAACTAGCACGGTTTTTATAGTTAACCTGTAGGAACATGTTCCAATTGCCATTTCACTTGAATATGATAATTAGTGAGTGATTGAGAAAAGGTGATGGGTTTGTATTTATCGATACCTGAGGATTTAAGTATTATAGCTAGATATATTAATAAAGAGAGCTTAAACATAGAGTATTTAGAAATATTATATGAATGTAAGCACAGAGAGCATGAAGTGATAGGTGTAACTTTGCCTAATCAGAGAGAATTAAGATGGGTTAGGGATAAGGAAGCCATGGAAGATGAGGCAAAGCAACAAAATGTTTTATTAAAGATAGTATATTCTGAATTTAATTTAAAGAAACAAGATGAGCAAGTAGAAGAATTAATAAAAGAAG
This sequence comes from Clostridium sp. 'White wine YQ', assembly GCF_028728205.1. Classification (NCBI taxonomy): domain Bacteria; kingdom Bacillati; phylum Bacillota; class Clostridia; order Eubacteriales; family Clostridiaceae; genus Clostridium; species Clostridium sp. 'White wine YQ'. The sequence goes on along the minus strand of NZ_JAQYUU010000001.1, from coordinate 1,720,899 downwards.
GAGTGGATCTACTAATAATAACGCCAGTGGTTCCAGAAGTTGAAGCTGAATTAGTTAAGGATGCTCATAATGAAGGTATTAAAGTGATTTCTTATGAAGAACTAATAAAAAATTCTGATGTAGATTTATTTATAGCTTTTAATAATTTAATGATTGGAGAACTTCAAGGAAAGTATCTCACAAAAAAAGTTCCAAGGGGTAATTATATTATTCTCTCTGGTGATGCTGGGGGAAATTCTTTTAAGAGGGGAGCAATGGAATATATACAGCCTCTAGTTAGTAGAGGGGAGATAAGAATAGTTACAGATAAGATAGTAGATAATTGGGATCCAAAGAATGGCTATAATATAGTAAAAGAATCATTAATGGCAAATAATAATAGAGTAGATGCAATCTTAGCTCCTAATGATGCTATTGCAGGGGCAGCAATTGAGGCGTTAAAGGAGCAAGGCTTAGCGGGAAGGGTTGCTGTAACAGGGCAAGATGCAGATATAGATGCAATTAGAAGAATAATTGATGGAACTCAATCTATGACTGTTTTTAAAGATACAAGACAACTAGGAAAAACTGCAATAGACGTAGCTATAAAATTTATGAGGGGAGAAGCAATAGAAACAACTGATACAGTAAATAATGGTAAGGTAGATGTGCCATCTATTTTACTTACGCCAGTAAGTGTGGATAGTTCTAATGTAAACACAGCTATTTTAGGAACAGGATTTTATAAATTTGAAGATGTTTATAAAAGATTGTATAGTAACTACTTAAATGTATAGAATAGGGACGTTTTGTTTGTAATAAGGGTACAAACAAAACGTCCCTATATCTAATTAATAAAGATTTAAGTCATGTTTGAGAAATTATATACGAAAAAGTTAATTGTATGATATAATTATGCGGTCATTTTTTATTTAAAATTAGATTTTTTATAAATCACAAACAAAGGAGAAGGTTTTCTTTATGAAAATTAAGTATAAGCTTATTATAAGCTATTTAGGGTTAATTATATTTGCTGTAAGTGTATTAGGATTTCTTATTGCAGAAAGATCCCAAAAGGCAGTATTAACAGAGGTAAATGAAAAAAGTCAGCGTTTAACAGAATCAATATGTACGACACTTAGTGTAAGAAATGATTTGCTCACAGAAAAATCCTATGGGGATTTAAACTTTGCCATGTCTATTTTAAATGATTTTGATGCATTGAGGGTAGAGTATAATGAAACTGTAAAAGTTGGAGATTTTAATTTGCCAGTTTTGTATGCTGGAAAGCAGAGATTGTCATTAGACAATACAGTAGTTGATAAGCTTAAACAATCTACTGGTACAGTTGGATCTATATTTCTACTTTATGATAATAAATTAATTAGAGTTTCAAGTACAATTTCAGAAGAAGATAAAAGTATAATAGGTACTTATATACCTAGTGATTCTCTAGCTTATAAAAAGATACTTAATAAAGAAGAATATACCGGAGATATAGTTATACGAAATAATGCATATATAACAAGAATGAAACCATTGCTTGATAAAGACAACAAAGTAATAGGGGCAATAGGTATTGGAAATAAAGTTATTAATGATTATCTAGAGGAAACCTTAAGCAATATAAAATTAGGACAAACTGGTTATGCATATATATTAGATTCAGATGGGAATGTAATTGTTCACCCTTATGATAAAGGGAAAAATGTGAAAAATCATGATTTTGTACAGAATATGCATACAAATAATAGCGGGAAAATTGAGTATACATATAATGGGATAAAAAAAGTAGGATATTATAAATACTTTGAGCCTTGGCATTGGTATATTGTAACTTCAGCCAATTTTGATGAACTTAATTCTTCAGCAATATCAATTTATGAAACCACACTATTAACAGGATTAGGGATAGTTATACTAGGAGGAATTATAGCATTAATAATAGCTCATAACTTAGTAAAACCTATAAATAAATTAAAAGACTGCGTGGAGATAGCGGGAAAAGGAGATCTATCAGTAAGATGTGATATAGATAGCAAAGATGAAATAGGGATTCTCTCAAATAGTTTTAATAATATGCTAGCAGAAAATAAGTGTTTGCTTGAAAAAACAGTACAGTATGATAAGTTAAAAACAGAATTTATAGCAAATATGTCTCATGAATTAAGAACACCACTTAATATTATATTTTCAACTGCTCAACTATTTGATGTATTTATTAATAGTGGTGACGAAGTAGACATTAAGAAAATTAAAGGTTACACTGGAAGTATAAAACAAAATTGTTATAGATTATTGAGATTAGTAAACAATCTTATTGATGTTACCAAGATTGATTCAGGTTTTGTAAGTTTAGAATTAATGAATGCAAATATAGTACAAGTTGTAGAAGATATAACACAATCAACAGCTGAGTATGTACAAAACATGTCAAGAACAATAATATTTGATACAGATGTAGAAGAAAAAATTATGGCCTTTGACCCAGCGAAACTTGAGAGGATTTTACTTAACTTAATTTCTAATGCAACTAAATTCACTAGTCCAGGAGATAGTATAGAAGTATCTTTATTCGATAAGGAGAATCATGTAATTATTTCTGTAAAAGATACAGGAATAGGCATACCAGAAGAAAGAATACCGGAGCTTTTCCAAAGATTTAAGCAGATAGATCCACTGTTAAGTAGAAGCCATGAAGGAAGTGGAATAGGATTATCTATAGTTAGAGGATTAGTTGAAATGCATGGGGGAACAATTGGAGTAAAAAGTATATATGGAGAAGGAACAGAATTTAATATATATCTTCCAGCTAAGGTTATTTCAGATGAACAAGAGACTAAGGTTGATAATAATTTAAATGATCAATCTAAAGTTGAAAAAATTAAAATAGAATTCTCGGATATTTATAAATAATATTTATATTTTACAAAGGGAATATATATAATATATAGTTCACAAAAATTTGAAATAAATTTATGGAGGTATGGTCATGTTTGAATTAAAGGGTAAAATAGCTGTAGTTACTGGAGCCTCAAGTGGACTCGGAAAAGATGCAGCCTTAGCTTATGCAAAGGAAGGCGTTAACTTATGTCTTTTAGCAAGGAGAATAGAAAAACTTGAGGATCTTGAAAAAGAAATAGAGGCTTTGGGAGTTAAGGCAATTTCAATTAAATGCGATGTGACTAAGGAAGAAGAAGTTAAAGCTGCAATAGAAAAGGCAGTTAATGAATTTGGCAGGATAGATATTTTACTTAATAATGCTGGAATAGCAGTTCGTGGTGGAGTTGACACTTTAAGTGAGGAAGACTGGAATAGAAGTATGGATACTAATGTTAAGGGGATTTACTTAGTTAGTAAATACGTAATTCCAATTATGAAAAAACAAAACTACGGTAAGGTAGTTAATATTAGTTCTATTAATGCGTTACTTGCAGATAAAAATGATATATTTATAAGGCATTCTTATAATGCATCTAAAGCAGCTGTAATTGGACTTTCAAGAGGAATGGCAGCATCTTATGCTCAATTTGGAATTACTGTAAATGCTGTATGTCCAGGATTATTTGAATCTGAAATGACAGAAAATACTTTATTTAAGTCAGAGGAGTTCTTAACAAAATATAATATGCTTTGCCCAGCAAATAGACCAGCTAAAAGGGGAGAATTAAATGGAACTATTCTTTATTTCTCTTCCGATGCATCAAGTTATGTAACAGGTCAGCATATTGTAGTAGATGGTGGATTATCAATAGTGTAGAATTATAAATATGTAGACTAAAAGAGGTGCTAACCCCATTAGAGGGTGGCACTTCTTTTCTTTTTTTATGAGCTTAATTACACTTGCCGTAACATATTATGTAGCAGGGGAATATGATGTATTGTACAGGTAGAGAAGAAAAATAAGTATTCAAAGGAGAAATATTATGAATGACTTTAGTAGCAAACTAATGAGATTAATTGAAGATAATATAAGTAAGGGAAAATATGTGCAAAAAAATATTGAAGTTTCAGCTGCCACAGGAGATCAATATTTCGTCTTTCAATTAAGAAGTGATGGAGGTTATTCAATATTTGCAAAAGCTGATGTAGAAATGCCTAAAGAAATAGAAATCCCTAGTCAATTTAGTAATAAACCAGTGGTTTCAATTGGTAAAAATGCATTTAGCAATAGTGAAAATAGAGTAGTAAAGAATCAAAAAATTGAGAGTATAACTATACCAGAATCAATAATGAATATCTCAGATGAAGCTATGAAAGATTGTAAAAGCCTTTTAAAAGTTATTATTTTTGGAAATAGGGTGCCAACCCTAGGCAAAAATGTTTTCTTGAATACACCTAAAGAATTAGCAATATACGTTCCAGTAGGCATGGTGGATGTTTATAAAAATGATCCAAGCTGGAGTGCTTATAGGGATAAAATTCAAGCAATAGATGAGCCTTCACCAGGGGAAACACCAAATCAAGAAGGGTTAGTTAATACTGTAGTTACAACAGTAGTTGATAGTAAAGATGTTTCAATATCTTATAATTTCTATTTCTTAAACATTACTAATTCTACAGTTGTGAATGATGATGAAAATTATGATGTTAAGAGCTTTGATGATATAGATAAGTAAGTGAGTAAAATTTACTAAACAAAGGAGTAAAAGATATGGTTAGAAAAACAATTGAAACCAATGTTATTATTGCTGAGCAAGAAGAACTATTTTTTAAAGAAGTAGTATTTGATTTCGATGCCCTACCTCCACAAGAGGGAACTGGCGGCCTTCTTTCTAATGTAGCTTCAAGATTATTTAAAATACAAAATATTGATGAGAGCGTTGAAGTTAAGGCATATCCTACAAGAGATAGTGCTGTTATGTTTAATGCATGGATAACAAAAAATATATCTTATAAAATTGCAGCACGAGTTCCAAAAGAAACTACTCCTATGCCTCCAACACCTATGACTGCTGCAGGGGATACTCCTCCAACCCCAACTCCAGTAAATCCAATTGAGATGGTAGGAGTAGGAATGGAAGATTCAGCTGGATATCCAACAGTTTATGGACCACTTCATCATATGACAAAAGTAATAGACTTTGGTGGATTTGTAAAATTAAATCTTCCACCAGGAGAAAAATTAAGAGAAACAGATGTAGTAGAAGTAGTAGGCGCAGAAATAGTAGGGACACATGATGAATTATTAAATCCAGAACCAATTCAAACTCAATATTCATCAACAACAGTGACTTATCAAGAAGTGGAAATACCACTACCTCCAAACCCTCTTGATCCTGATGCTCCACCTCAAACTATGAAGATTAAGGTGCCAGTACCAGTAACTACAACAAAATTTAAACCTTTTGATCCACCACTAACTCAATATGCAAGATTAAGAGAAAAGATGTGTATAAAAATTAAAGTTAGAGTAGTTAGAAAAGAAACCCTAGATATAAATTCTTAAGCATAATTATTTTTTTGAACTTTCAACTAATATATTTTTATAGTAGTTGAAAGTTCAGAAATGTCTTATATATTATCTGGTTGATTAAAATCTTTAAGCATTTCTATAAAGTTTTCAAGTTCTGAATCATCCCATCTAGAAATACGCTCATAGAAAGCAGATTCTTTCTCCTTTAAAGCCTCAATAGTTTTTTCTATTCCAAGATCTGTCAGGGATAATAATACGCCTCGTTTATCATGAGGAGATGGCTCACTTTTTACATAATTTAATTTTTTTAATTGATTCACAAGTCTACTAACGGAACTACGGTCCATTGCTGTTGAATCAGCTAAAGCTGTAGCACTTGTTGGGCCATAGGAGTAAAGCCAGCGAACAATAAGAAAAGCAGCAGGTTGCAATGTGGAATTAAAACGTGCAGCTGTTTTCATATTTAATGCATGAGATGCACTTATTAGTGCATTTAACTGTTTACCTAAGTTTAATTCTAAATTTATTCTAGTAGTACTTTTACTATTTGTTTTATTTTCCATAGTTCACCTCATATTAAAATCTAGATATAAAAATACTTGACATATATCAAATACTTTTATATAGTTGACATATGTCAAGTATAGTTGCTTATTTAAATCATGTCAAGCAAGGAGGATTACTATGGATAAATATAGTACTGTTGTAATTACTGGTGCTACTAGTGGACTTGGACAATTGGTGGCAATTGAATTAGTGAAGAAAGGTGCAGATCTAGTACTGACTGCAAGAAACAAGGAAAAAGCGGATATTACAAAAAAAATGTTGCAAGAATTAAATCCTAAATCTAAAATAGACTTTTTCTATGGAGACTTATCACTACTTAAAGACGTTAAGAGAATAGGAGAGGAGATCAAAGTAAAGTATCCTAAAATTAATGTACTTATTAATAATGCTGGACTACATGCATTTGAACAAAGAGTAACTTCGGAAGGCTTTTCTGAAATGATAGCAGTTAATTATTTAGCACCATGGTTATTAACCAATATATTAAAAGAGTCATTAATCAATTCAGAAAATGCAAGAATCATAAATGTAGCTTCTGAAGCATCACGAAATCATGGCGAGCTTAAACTTCCAGAAGATTTATTAGATACAACTAGTTTTACAGCTAGAGGGTCATCATTAATTTATGGAAAGACTAAGTTATTAGATATTATGTTTACCTATGAACTTGCACGTAAACATGCTGGAACAGGGGTTACCGTTAATTCACTTAATCCAGGCTTCAATGTTACAGGTCTTGGACGTGAACTTTGGTTTTCATCAATACTTGAAAAAATATTAAAGGCTTTACATATTGGAGACCCGCGTAAAGGGGCAGATATTATTCTTCGCTTAGCTACTAGCTCAGAATATAATAATATAACTGGTGGATATTTTAATGTTGGTACGGAAAAAAAGATTACTCCAATATATCCTGGTAATGATAAGGGTATGCAAGATAAATTGTGGAATGAAACTATGAAGATACTTGAAAAAAGAGGGTATATTGTATAAAAAGCTTAATAAGTTCAGCGAAAGTATATTGATTTTAAATAACATATATTTTAAAATGGCAAATCAAAATTTATGGAAATTTTGATTTGCCATTTCTTTTTAATCAACAACTAACCCCGCTAATATAACTTCTAGTCCATATAAAAATTGAACCTCAAAATCTATACTCATTTCATATTGTTCTCCAAAAATTAAGCCAAACTGTTTAGCTGCTTCAGGTGAAATATCTTTTCCACGAATTTCATCAGCAACAAAGGATAAAACATAATTATTTAAAATATTTGCAGCAGTCAGACAATTTTTATTAGAAACTCCATAGCTAGTTAAAGTAGCTAAAATAAATTTAATACCTTCTATCCTGCTTGGAGTGCGTGGAAAAGATGTTGCCAAAACTTCTACAGCATCTCTGGTGTTTAATAAAACTCTACGTATTTCTAAAGAAAGAGCTATTAAGGTTTCTTTTGGGTCCTCTAAGTCTTTAGGTAATACTATTTCTTTGTTAATATGTTCAGCAATCAAATCATATAAATCTTGTTTATCTTTGATATGCCAATATAAGGAGGCAGCCTTAATATCTAATTCTTTAGCCAAAGCCCTCATTGATAAATTGTTTATTCCATCACGATTTAATATATCTAGTGATGCTTTTATAATTGATTCTTTTGTTATAGCCATAAAATCACTCCAAAAAATTATAAAAAATATTGACACTAACACTGTTAGATGATACACTAACAGTGTTAGATACCTAACTATGTTAGGTGCTTATAATTATAGGTAATAATTTTAATAAAATCAATATGTTTTATAAGGAGAAGGCTAATTATGATGAATGATATGAAAAATATGAGAAAGAATAAGGATATTGGTATTTATGGTTTAACAGCAAAATGGTATGATAAGAATTCTCGCAAAAGCAGAATTGCAGAAATGAAAAGATATGCTGATGAAGTTGCTTCTCATGTTGATAAAAATGCAAATATATTAGAAGTAGCTCCTGGTCCAGGCTATTTATCAATTGAACTTGCTAAGAAGGGTTTTAATTTAACAGGAGTTGAGATAAGTGCCGATTTTGTTGAGATTGAAAAAAATAATGCAAAGGAAGCAAATGTTTCCGTTGATTTTAAAGAAGGAAATGCCTCAAACCTCCCTTGTGAGGATGATTCTTTCGATTTTATAGTATGCAGTGCTGCATTTAAAAATTTTAAAGATCCCGTAAAAGCACTAAATGAAATGCATAGAGTTCTTAAAGAAGGTGGAACATCTCTAATAATTGACATGAATTATGAGGCAACAGCTGAAGATATAAATAATGAAGTAACAAAATCAGGAATGAAGGGGTTTGATAAGTATTTTGTGAAATTCTCCTTTAAAACTTTCTTGAAACAAGGGGCATACACAAAAAAAGATTTTGAGAGGTTATTAAAAGAAACACCTTTTAATAGATATGAAATAAAACAAGATGGAATATGTTTATATGTTTATCTTCATAAATAAATGAAAGCCTATTTAATGAGAGAGGAGTTATACTTAGTTGTTATTTAAGTACAACTCTTTTTTATATTTATTTGAGGGGGAGATAATAAAAGTGGAATTATATGGTTGACAGCTATAAATACACATGGTAAAATGAGTCTATACTCAATGAGTAATTACTCAATGAAAAAGAGGGGAATTATATGGCTGGAACACAGAGACAAGATCAGAAACTTAAAACTAGAAATCATATTATTGAGGTAGCACTTAATCAATTTGCAAAGGATGGATTGACTTTAGCTCGTACATCGGATATTGCAAAGGTGGCAGAGGTATCTCATGGCACTATTTTCTCTCATTTTCCGACTAGAGATAATCTTTTAGAAGAGGTTATTGAAGAGTTTGGTAGAAGGATTACTACCAGGCTGCATGAACTTGTTAGTAGTGACTGTGAGATGAGAGAGGTTCTTGAAGCTCACCTAAGAGGGATTAGTGAATATGAAGACTTCTATACTAGATTGATTCTAGAAAGTCGTTTGCTGAATGAAAGTTCTCGTAATTCAGTGGTTATGATTCAGTCCGCAATATCCTTTCATATAATTCAAGTTGCAGAAAAAGATATAAAGGAATGCAAAATACGAGAGATACCTCTAGATTTAATTTTTAATACATGGATAGGTTTAGTTCATCATTATTTAATAAATAGTGATTTATTTACGAAAGAGGGCACTCTTTTTGATGCGCACGGGAAGAGATTAATTGATCACTTTATAAATTTAATTAACAAATAGAAAGGAGAAATTAAAATGAAAACATGTATAGCTTGTGGAATGCCAATGAAAACTCAAAGTGAATTTGCAATGGGGGATGAAAGTAAGGATTATTGCGTTTATTGTGCAAGACCTGATGGAACAATGCAATCCTATGAGGAAAAGCTTGAATCTATGACTGGGTTTATTATTAAAACTCAAGGGTTAGAGGAAGAGGCAGCTAAGAGTGCAGCAAAAGGAATGTTAGAAAAACTTCCAGCTTGGAAGAAATAAATATAGGATGAAGAAAGTGTACAGATTTGTATACTTTCTTTTTTTATTGAAAAAAGTTTTCCATAGACAGTGAATGTAAAAGAATAGCTAAATTACCATTTAATTAATGTTGAATTAATGTTATAATTTTAACAGATAACGTTTTCTAGGCTTGACTTCTTATGTGGATGGCACCGTGAGGTTCAAATTTTTATTAATAAATTAATACTTTTGGATTAAAGGAGAAGTTATGAAACAGAAGGCTAAAGATGCGATAATTGAGTCATTTAAGGAATTATTAAATAAGAAATCTATAGATAAGATCACGGTAAAGGAAATTTGTGAACATTGTAATGTAAACAGGCAGACCTTTTATAATCACTTTACTGATATCATGGATATTTTTAAATACATATTTTTTAAGGAGTTATCAATAGACATTGCACAAAACAGAACCTTTGAGACCTGGAGCGGTGGATTCCTAGCTACAATGAATTATCTTAAAAAAAATTCAAAAATGATTCTTCATGTATATAATTCTTCTTATTTGACTGAAGCCAATACCTTCTTTATAAGTCTATCTAACAGATTATTAGATGATGTGGTTGAAGAATGTGTTGAAAAGATGGGCGTAAAGTTAAATGATAAAGATCGAATTTTTATAGTTAATTTTTATAGACATGTGTTTAATGGATTAATGACAGACTGGGTAAACGAGGGGATGGAAGAAGAACCGGAAATTATCCTTAAAAAGCTTTTGATTATGATAACAGGAAGTATTCCACGCTCAGTTGGTACTTTTGTAAAAGAAGAAATAAAATAATATTCTATAAATTTGGAAAGTGTTCAAAATTGGACACTTTCTTTTATTTGTCTATTGAACCTTGTTTGTGAAAAAATGTAAAATAAAGTTAATGGGACAACCAGCTTAAAATATTAATTGTTTATATTAAGGAGGTTATACTATGTTTGTTTTTAACTACGCCGACGGAGCATCAGCACTCAGTGTATGGGGTGTTTGGGTAATTGTCTTTGTAGCACTATTTGGATTTAATGAAGTAGCTCGAAGATGGAAATATGTTGGCTTTTTCTGTTTTGTTATTTTACCACTAACTCTTTCAATATTATGGTTTACAGTATTAAAAGACACCACTTATACTGACTGGTTCCATTTAGCTAAGGTGTATTCGTCTACAGCAGGATGTATAGGTTTCTGGTGTATTAGGCATGTAAAATGGACAAATAAACGTACTGGCAGGGTATGGAGATTAGCTGATAAGAAATGGGCTTTATGTTTTCCGCCACTTATCTTAGCCATAAACATTATGGAGGCAGTCTTCCGTGATTTCGAAGTTGGACTTAATTATGCCGGCGGAGGAATATTAAAAGATGAAGCAATGTACGTGCTTGGTGGTCCTTGGAATTTCATGAATGGTATAGCAGGTATTTTAAACATTATAACCATAACTGGATGGCTTGGAATCTGTATAAAGAAACAGACAGCTAAAGATGGAAGTAAGGATATGCTATGGCCAGATATGTTGTGGTTTTGGATAATAGCATATGATTTATGGAATTTTGCTTATACTTATAATTGTTTACCAGGTCATGCTTGGTATTGCGGCTTTGCGCTATTACTAGCTCCAACTCTTTGTGCATTTACTGTGGGAAAAGGAGCATGGCTTCAGCATCGTGCACAAACTCTAGCAATATGGTGTATGTTTGCACAGACATTCCCAGCATTTATAGATAAAGGCGCTTTTGCTGTTTCATCATCCTATAATGAAACACCACTTTTTGCATTTAGTTTTGCTGCATTAGCTGCCAATATACTAGTATTCCTTTATATGATTTATAAAGTAGCTAAGACAAAAAGAAATCCTTATCTTGGAGAACTTTATACTGATTTGAAAGAACATAGGGAAATTGGAGCACTTGCAGAATAGACATCTTTAAAGTTAAATGAGTATTTTAAGTTTATGGAATTTAAACTTTTAATTTAGACAGATTGAGCATTTTGTCTATTGTTATGTGTGAAATAATTCACTACAATTTGGTTATAAAGTTAAAAGATGGAGGTACTTTAAATGTATTATAGTAATGGAAATTATGAAGCGTTTGCGAGACCTTTAAAACCAGCAGATGTGGATAAAAAATCAGCATATTTAGTTGGAGCAGGTTTAGCATCATTAGCAGCTGCATGCTTTTTAGTACGTGATGGACAAATGAAGGGTGAGAATATTCATATTTTGGAAGAACTTAATCTCCCTGGCGGAGCTTGCGATGGCATTAATGACATACAAAAGGGATTTATTATCCGCGGTGGGCGTGAAATGGAAAATCACTTTGAATGTTTGTGGGATTTGTTCCGTTCTATTCCTTCTATCGAGACTGAAGGTGTTTCAGTCTTAGATGAGTTTTATTGGCTAAATAAAAAAGATCCAAACTATTCACTAATGAGAGCAACTATAAATAGAGGTGAAGATGCTCATACAGATGGAAAATTTGGACTTAGTGATAAAGCTTCAATGGAGCTAGTAAAACTATTTATGACTCGTGATGAAGATTTATATGATAAGAGAATTTGTGATGTGTTCTCAGATGAATTAATTAATTCTAACTTTTGGCTTTATTGGAGAACTATGTTCGCATTTAGAGATTGGCATAGTGCACTGGAAATGAAGTTATACCTTCAGAGATTTATCCATCACATTGAAGGGTTACCAGATTTATCTGCCTTGAAATTTACAAAGTATAATCAATATGAATCATTAATTCTTCCTATGGTGAAATACCTTGAATCCCATGGGGTTAAGTTTCAATATAATACTATGGTAACAAATGTTGTTTTTGATATTCAAAATGGTAAAAAACTTGCTAAAAAGATTGTTTGTAAGCATGAAGGAAAAGAAGAAAACATTGAGCTTACTAAAAATGATTTAGTCTTTGTTACCAATGGAAGCTGTACAGAAAATTCTACTCTTGGTGACCAAGATCATGCACCGGTGTTTAACGATTCTACAGGTGGATGCTGGGAGCTTTGGAGAAACATCGCAAAGCAAGATCCATCCTTTGGTAGACCAGATAAGTTCTGCACCAATACTAAAGAAACTTATTGGGAATCTGCTACAATTACAACTCTAGATGATAGAATCCCTCCATATATAGAGAAGATTTGCAAACGTGATCCATTTAGCGGAAAAGTTGTAACTGGTGGAATTATAACAGTAAAAGACTCAAATTGGCTTTTAAGCTATACATTGAATAGACAGCCTCACTTTAAAGATCAACCAAAAGACCAGCTTGTAGTTTGGGTATATGGTTTATTCTCAGAAGTTCCAGGAAATTATATCAAGAAGCCAATGAAAGAGTGTACAGGTATAGAAATTACAGAAGAATGGCTTTATCATATGGGAGTTCCAGAATCAGAGATTCATGAACTAGCTACAAAATCTGCTAACTGCATACCTTGTATGATGCCATATATTACTGCATTCTTTATGCCAAGAAGAGAAGGGGACAGACCTAAGGTTGTACCTACTGGATGTGAAAACTTTGCATTCCTAGGTCAGTTTTCAGATACAGTTAGGGATACAGTATTTACAACAGAGTACTCAGTTAGAACAGCTATGGAAGCAGTTTATACACTACTAGACATAGATCGTGGAGTACCTGAAGTATTTGGTTCTGTTTATGATATTAGAGTTTTACTGGATTCTACAGTTAAGATGATGGATGGTAAAAAGCCTATCGATATGAAATTACCATTCCCACTAAGCTTTGTTAAGAAAAGAGTATTAAAGAAGATTTCAGGAACAGTCATTGAAGAAGTATTAAAGCGATATAATGTAATCTAACGATGATACGGGGAAGGGGAACCTATATGGATGAATATAAAGTTATTGAGATCAAGCAAAGTGTTTTCGAAGACAACGATAGGCAAGCAGACTTGCTAAGGGAAGAACTTAAAAATGACAAAACATTTTTACTTAATTTGATGTCGTCACCGGGTTCAGGTAAAACCACAACTGTTTTAAGAACAATTGAGGCATTAAAAGATGAAATGAAAATTGGTATCTTAGAAGCTGACATTGACTCAGATGTTGATGCCAATACTGTTTCTAAGACTGGAGCAAAAGTAATACAACTCCACACTGGTGGAATGTGCCATCTTGATGCTGACATGACAAAGCAAGGACTATTAGGGCTAGGGACAGAGGATATAGAACTAGCAATTTTAGAAAATGTGGGGAATTTGGTATGTCCAGCAGAATTTGATACTGGTGCATCAAAAAATGCAATGATTTTAAGTGTACCAGAGGGAGATGACAAGCCTTTAAAATATCCTTTAATGTTCTCCATTGTTGATGTTTTATTAATAAATAAGATTGATGCAATAGATTATTTCAATTTTGATATAGAGGCAGTAAAAGAACGTGTAAAGAAGTTAAATCCTAACATTAAGGTTATTCCAATCTCTGCAAAAACAGGAGAAGGTATTAATGAGTGGGTAGATTGGATACGTACTGAAGTTACAAATTGGAACGTAAAATAGCATCTTAATGATATTTTGGTTGGGAGGAAATAAATATGGTCAAGCAAAAAGTACTTCAACTGGCAAATAAAATTGCAGCTGGGATTACTGGCGGGATAATAAAGGTAAAGCCAACGGATCCGGAATATAGAATTTTAGAGCCTGTTACCTCAGATGAAGAGGCAGAAGTAGCACTTCATTTAGAAATTCGTAAACCTATGACCGTACAGGAAGTTGCGAAGCTCTGCAAAAAGCCTGAGGATGAAGTAGAAAAGATCTTATATAAAATGGCAGTGGATGGCTCAATTAAACTAGATGAGGAAGATGGAGTAGATAAATACTGTCTTGAGCTATTTGTACCTGGTGTTATGGAATACATGATTGACAATAAGGAGAACGTGGAGAAGTATCCAGTTATAGCAGAATGTTTTGAAGAGTATACAAGAAAATTAGGTATCATAATGGCAGGAAATATTCCCATTGGCTTAGGAGTAATGAGAGTTATTCCAATAGAAAGCGCTATAGACGGAGATACCAGAAGAGCTTCTTATGAGGAAATCTCATATCTACTTAATAATAATGAGGTTTTTGCTGTTACCGATTGTGCTTGCCGTGTATCCATGAGAGTAAAAGGAGAAGGGTGCGGTCATACAGTTGAGGATATATGCATCCGTCTCGGTCCAGCTGCTGAATACTATATTCGTACAGGAAAAGGTAGAAGTATTACAAGGGAAGAGGCAATAGCTATTTGTGAGAAGGCTGAAAAAGAGGGTTTAATGCACCAAATACCTAATTTATCAGGCCCTGGAAATGCTCTTGCTATATGTAATTGCTGCGGATGTTCTTGTTTTGGTTTAAGAAATGCAAATCTATATAAAAATCCTGATTGGTCAAGGTCAAATTATGTTTCCCAAATAGATCAAGATAAGTGTGTTGCTTGCGGAGAATGTGTTGAAAATTGTCCATCAAATGCCTTAACTTTAGGGTTAAGCGTATGTACTAAAGAAAAACCTGTAGAACCTGAAGAAAAAGACACTCCATATGATACTCCTTGGGGAAAGGATAAATGGGATTTAGATTATCGTCATAGAAAAGTTGTTGGGGACAGAGGCACAAGTCCTTGTAAATCAGAGTGTCCGGCACATATAGCTGTACAAGGATATATTAAAATGGCGTCTCAAGGAAGATATAGAGAAGCATTAGAACTTATTAAGAAGGAAAATCCATTCCCAGCAGTTTGTGGTCGTATATGTCCAAGAAAATGCGAGTCTGCATGTACAAGATCAGGCTTGGATGAACCACTTGCTATTGATGAAATTAAGAAATTTATAGCAGATCAAGACTTAAAGGGTGAATATCGCTATGTACCTGAAAAAAGAGGGGACAGAGCAGAAAAAATAGCTATTATTGGTGGGGGACCAGCTGGACTAGCATGTGCGTATTTCTTAGCAGTTGAAGGGTATAAGATTACGGTTTTTGAAAAGCAAAAAGTACTTGGAGGTATGTTAACACTTGGGATTCCAGCCTTTAGATTAGAAAAGGAAATAGTAAATTCAGAGATAGAAGTTTTAAAAGAACTCGGGGTAGAATTTAAAACTGGGGTTGAAGTGGGAAAAGATATTACACTTCAGGAACTTAGAAATAGCGGGTATAAAGCATTTTATGTAGCCATCGGTGCTCAAGCTGGTAGAAACCTAGGCTTAGTCGGGGAAGAAGCGGAAGGTGTTATAACTGGTGTAGATTTCTTAAGAAAAGTAAATCTAGGAGAAGATACAAAACTAGAAGGAGCAGCTATCATAATTGGTGGAGGAAATGTTGCTATTGATGTGGCAAGAACTGCTGAGAGAGTTGGAGCTTCTAATATTGAAATGTTTTGCTTAGAAAGTAGAGAGGAAATGCCAGCTCTTGAAGAAGAAATTGATGAAGCCTTAGCTGAAGGAATTAATATCAATAATTCCTGGGGTCCAAAAGCAATTCTTCATGAAGATGGCAAAGTTATCGGTGTAGAATTTAAAAAATGTATTTCTGTTTTTGATGAAAATAGAAGGTTTAATCCTAAGTTTGATGAAAATATAACTAAAGTAGTTAAAGCAAATAATGTCTTGATTTCAGTAGGACAAGGAATTGATTTAGGAAGCCTATTAAAAAATACTAAAGTAGTATTAAATCCAAATAAAACCTTAAAGGTTCATCCTCTTTCTTTTCAGACTGAGGAGAGGGATATATTTGCTGGGGGAGATGTAGTGACAGGACCTAAGTTTGCTATAGATGCTATTGCATTAGGTAAGCAAGGTGCAACTTCTATTCATCGTTATCTTCATGGAGATAATCTAGAGTTAGGACGTGAGAGAGAATACCGTGCTTTTGATAGAGAGAACTTAGATAAGGATGGTTATGATAGACTTCCAAGACAAAGGTCGGTTCATGTGGATGGAAGTAAGTCAAAATTAACCTTTAAAGATTTACGTTCTACATTTACAGAAGAGCAGGTGAAGAAAGAAACTGAGCGTTGTCTAGGCTGTGGTGCTACGGTTGTAGATCAATATCAATGCGTAGGTTGTGGGATGTGTACTATTAAATGTAAGTTCGATGCTGTTAAATTAGTAAGAAAATATAATAGTGCTGGAGTAGAATTTAAGGATATGAAATCTACTGTAATTAAACACGTATTAAAGCGTCAGGGAAGAATTGCAGCAAAAAAGGTAAGAAAATCATTTAAAGCTATTATCCCAAAGAAAAAGCAAGAGGTCTAGGATGAGAGGTGAGTCCTTTGCATGAAGTCGGAGTTATGATGGAAGTTGTAAAGACAGTAGAAAACTTCGCCAAGAAAAATTCTATAACAAAAATTGAAACCTTAGTTTTGCAAATTGGTGAGTTATCCTCAATGATTCCTAGGTATATAGAAGCATGCTTTCCAGCTGCAGTGGATGGGACTTTGCTTCAGGATACCAAACTGAAAATTGAGGTATTGCCAGGCAATGCTATGTGTAAAAAGTGTAATAAGGTTTTTAATCTATTAGAGAATAACAACAAATGCCCCCATTGCGAAAGTAGAGATTGGGAAATACTATGTGGCAGAGAATTTATGATTAAAGAAATCGTAGCATGTTAAAAGTTTTAAAAGCATTAATCCATAAAGGGTTAGTGCTTTTTAACTTTATTAAATATCCATATTGTGTTACTTTTTAAACATTGATATTATGAATTTAAAGAATAACTAAGTTAATATCTAAGGAGATATAAAGATGGATGAGTTAGAAAATAAAGAAGCAAAAGCAGTAAATGGAGTTAAAGTTCCTAAGCTGGGCTTTGGTGTATATAATATGTCTGAGGAAGAAGAGACTGAAAGTGTTGTTTGTAAAGCTATAATAGCTGGATATCGCCACTTTGATATTCCAGAAGATTACTCATGTAAAATAAATTTTGGAGAAGTCATTCAAAAAAGCAATTTACCACGAGAAGAATTCTTTATATCCTCAAGAATTTGTAATTGGGATAATAGTTATGAAGATGTAAAGCAAGCATTTAGAAAAGTATGTAAAGACTTAAATTTAGACTATATAGATATGTGTTTATTGCAATCAGAGGCTACTAATTATATTGAAGCATGGAAGGTTTTAGAAGAGTTTTATTCAGAAGGAAAAATTAAAGTCATTGGTGTATCTAATTTTGAGAAGAAAGAATTAGAAGAATTAATAGAGAACTCAAAGATTTCGCCAATGTTAAATCAAATAGAAACACATCCTAAATTACCTCAAAATGAATTATATAGTTATCAAATTGAACATAAGATCCTGCATGAAGCATTGAATCCATTAGGGGATGAAAGTGAAAGATTACTTGAAAATCCAATACTAAAATTAATCTCGAAAAAATATAATAAGACGGCTACAGAGGTGATTTTAAAATGGCATATGCAGCGTGGGATTATTGTGATTTTAGATCTACAAACTACAGAAAGAATAAAAGAAGATTTTAGCTTGTTTGATTTTGAATTAACTAATGGAGAAATGGACGCTATAAATAAATTAAACCTAGATATAAAACCAATAAACACAAAAAAGAATTGGCTTTTTAAAAGTGTTATGAGAATATTTGACAAATAATAATTAGAATTATGTGAAATGATTTTTAGTCATTAAAGGTTATTATGAAGAGAAAAGAACCTTTACGCTAAGGATTTCTGTAAGTTACAGCCATAACTTACACTTGACAGTAAATATTCCTCTAGATTTCCAAGAATGTAACGATAATATAAGTGGCGAAATATTAAATCTTGGAGGGAGAACATATGAAAATTAAAACAATTAAGAACAAACTTATATTGACATTTATCTTAGTTATCTTAGTACCTATGTGTACTACCGGCATCATTTCTAATGTCGTGCTGACAAAAAGTCTTGAATCTTCTTATTCTAGTTCTATAGAGAAGTCTATAACTGGATTAAATAAAGTAGTAGATGAGTCTTATAATGGTTATGAGGCATCATTAGCTCAGATAACAGAAAATTCTATATCAAAAAATTCATTAGCTAACCCTAATGGAGCTATAGTAAAAAAAGAACTTAATGGAATAATAAAAAGTAATCCTAAGATATTAAATGCTTATATTGCAACTGAAGATAAAAGCATGTACATATTTCCTGAGACAGAGCTTCCAAAGGGGTATAATCCTACTGTAAAGTCTTGGTATAAAGATACAATCTCTAATGATAAGATACTTTGGCAAGATGCTTATAAGGATGTAGCAACTGGAAAGATGGTAGTAACTGCTACAAAGAAAATAGTAGATGAATCTGGAAAAGCAATAGGGGTTGCTGGAATAGATATTGATATTACTAATATCGCAGATCTAGTTAATAAGACTCAAATTGAAAACACAGGCGAAGTACTTCTTATGGATAAAACGGGAGTAGTAATCGCCTCTAAGAATAAAGATATATTACAGAAAAACTTAAATCCTGATAGAGTAAATACTAATGCAGATACACAAGATCAAAAGATGGAAAATGCATTTAAGGATAAATCAGAAGTATCTTGGATGAAACCAGTAATTGAAGGTAAATCAGGTGCTGATCAAACAAAGATTCTTGGAAAAGATAAATTAATTTATTATACAAGTAATGATAAGTCTGGTTGGAAGCTTGTTGGAATGCTAGATACTAGTGAAGTATACGCTAAAGTTTTTTCTACAATTAAAATAACCGGGGGACTTTTCTTATTATTTATAATAGCTGCACTTTGGGTTGGAGTTAGAATATCTAAGAGTTTAACTAGTCCAATTAATCAATTAAAAGAAGCAATGAAAAAAGGTGAAGCAGGTGACTTAACAGTTATTACTAACATAAAAAGTTCTGATGAGCTTGGAGAACTAGGTGGAAGATTCGCGAACATGATTGATAGTGTTAAAAACCTAGTTTTATCTGTAAAAACCTCTGCTGATAATGTATTAAAGGTTTCAGAAACTTTAACTAAACGAGCAGATGAAGTTTCAACATCTTCTGAAGAGATAGCTAGAGTTATGGATGATATCGCAAGTGGAGTACAAGAACAGGCAACAGAAGTAGACAAGGCTGCTGGAATTGCAACTGATTTTAATAATAGCTTAACTATTATAAAAGAATATAATAGTAAGATGAATAAAGAAAGTCAAGAGATAGAAACAAGCAGTGAAAAAACAATGGCTGCCTTTAAAGAACTTAAAACTAAAAATGAAAGTACAATAAACGGTGTTTCAGAAACAGCAAAGAGTATTGGAGTTTTAGTAAAAGAAACTGAAGATGTAGGCCAAATACTTAGTACAATACTAGATATTTCTGAACAAACTAATCTTTTAGCATTAAATGCAGCGATAGAAGCTGCAAGAGCTGGAGAGTCTGGAAGAGGCTTTGCTGTAGTTGCAGAAGAAGTTAGACAGCTTGCAGAACAATCTGGTACATCAGCAGAGAACATAAGAAATATAATTACTAGAGTTATTGAAACAACTAAGGTTGCAGCAGCAAATATGGATAACATTAGAGCTGATGTAGAAAATCAAAACTCAGCAGTTACTTATACTGAACAAAACTTTGTAAGTTTAAATAAATCAATTGAAAGTATAGTAGAAAAAATAGAAGCTATGAATAAAAACATAGAATTAATGCTATCTAATAGTGATCTACTTACTTCAAATATTCATAATATATCAGCTGTTTCAGAAGAATCAGCAGCTGCAACAGAAGAGGTTAATGCAGGTATTGCTAACCAATTAAATGATATACAAAATGTAAAATCACAAGCAGATGAGCTTTATAACTTAGCTCAAACTTTAGATAACTTAATAGAAAAATTCCAAGTTTAATAATAAAAATGACGTATTGCAATCCTGGGTGGAGAGCAATACGTCTTCTTTATTTTATAAGCTATTTAATTGATTTAACGAAACATGTAACTCCATCTTCAGATGCTTCTGCAAAGTTCATCTTCTTAAGATATTTAATATGAGAAGCATTGGATGAATAACAGATGAATTTATTATATCCCTTATCTAAAAAATACTCTTTACTGTTTTCAAAAATGAAAGTTCCAATTTTAAAATCCCTATATTCAGGTATAACAAAATCAAGATCAATCTTTAGGGTACCGCTTTCTTTTTCGGATGCAATAAAAATTCCTGCAGGTACTAAGTTCCTTAAGATATAAAAACCAATAGGGGTATTTTTTGAATCATACTCTAGATTATCTGAATAATTTTTTATATCCTCGTGATAAAAATCTAAAAAATTCTTAAGGTAATTAGAGTCATTCTCTATAGGAAGAATTTTAAAATATTCCTTTGTACCATAGATTTTTATAAGATAGTAAACATTAATTATGCAGATACATAGGTTCATAAAACCTACAGGGAAAGCACCTATTAAAAAGCCATATAAAGAAAATATTGCAGATCCTAATAGGTTAATCCACCTTAATTTTATTATTGAGCTCATTAATAGAGAAATTAAAACAATGAATGAGGCTATATACCCCAAAGCTTCTAAAAAATTATTACTCATATTGTAGTCTCCCATAGCTATTATTTTCTGTATTCTAGTATAGCTTAAGAGTAATTAAAAGCAAAATCAGAAAAAAGCTCAATAAAATAAGTAAGCGCTACCATGTTATTATTTTCAAACAGTTTCTCTCGTTTTTATAGTTTTAACTTGTCCACGATTTAATCATGAGTATAGCCAATAATATTAAATTCTTTAGATAATAGTTTAATAAAATCATTATACATTTTGCAATTTATTTTAATACATGTAGATATGTGTATAGTATCTACCCCTCTATTTTTCATTTGATTAGCTCTATGTAACATTTGTTCTAGTGAATTTTCAGAGCATCCATTGCAATGAATAAAACATATTATTTCAGAATTTAAATCATAATCTTTAAAGGAAGCATTTCTGTCATTAAAAGCCTTAAAGCATCCATAACTTGAACAAATCTTACTTTCGTTAAAACATGTAATAATACCAATGTTATTCATAAAAACAACTCCTTATATAAACTTAATGTATATTAAGAAGTATAAATTAATATAGATTGATCATCCTCCTATATTTCATTTTCTAATTTCGCATCATGCATTACGTTCCTTTATTATTTTTTACAATTGCTATATAATATGTACATATAAATTTTAAAATAAGGAGCGATTTAAGTGTACGTAAGCGAAACAAAAATTGTTGTTAGATATGCAGAAACTGATCAGATGGGAATAGTACATCATTCTAATTATTATATTTGGTTTGAACAAGGTAGAACTGATTATATAAAAGGCTGCAATATGAGTTATAGTGATATGGAGGAGAGGGGCATATTAATGCCGCTTGCTGAAAGTAGCTGTAAATATATTCAAGGTGCTAAGTATGAAGATGAATTAATAATAAAGTCTTGGGTAAGTCACTTATCGCCAGTGAAAGTGGTATTTAATTATTCTGTAATTAGAGAAAAGGATCAAAAGGAAATTTCTAAAGGAAGTACGGTACATGCTTTTGTAAATAAAGACCTTAGAATAATGAATATTAAAAAGACGCATTCAGATATTTATGAGAAGCTGCAAACATTGATGTAATAAATAGAGAAAAGACCACTTTAGTGTAATGCTAAAAGTGGTCTTTTTTATTTATCTCATCTAGTTTTGATAATATTAAGTATGTACAGGTAACTATTATAGAACCAAGTAAGCATACACCTGTTAGTACTGCGATTATAAATGAATCATCAGTAGATGAAGAATCGGATGCAATTAGAAAAGAAACAAATCTAATTAAAAAGTAAGTCCCAAAAAATAAGACGATTGAGGTTATAATTTTATTAATCATACTAGTTTTACCTGTCATAGAAACCTCTCTATTCTTTAATATAAAATCTTACGAAAAAAGGTGATGAAAGGATTAATAAAATCATCCAAGCTGGATAAGCCCAGAATATATAAGCATTTAATCCGAATGCCTTGAATATTTCAAATACATGGTTCTCAAATAATAATGGAATAAGAGCAAGTACAATTATAATTATACGAGCAATGGGTTTTATTAAATGTATAGTTTTGCAGTTTTCACATTTAATCGGCTTAAATCCACCCCAGCTCCAAATAGCTTTAATAATAGTTGACCACTTAAATTTATTGGAACATTTTTTACATTTCTGAATTAACATACACTTCACCTTTCCAGAGTACTATGATTTAAGATTATGCTTTTTCATGGATTTTAAAATATATTTAAATATATCTGTAAATCTAAAGATTTTTGATCTTATCAATCCTGCTATTCTAGATATAAGCATTCCTATAATTAAAGGTATTGAAATTGCTAATAGTGCTTGAAACACAAAACTAAAAAATGAATACATATAAATACCCCACAAAATTTAATACATATAAATTATAATACATTATATGGTATTATTCCACATTATGTATTTACATTTGTAGTATGATATAGAATTGAAATTTAAATTGAAAAATAAATTTAAATCTGCTATTATAAAAATAATGAAATATGGAATTATCGGTTGAACAAATTTTTATTTGATTTCAAGAGAATTGACTTTCGGGGTGGGAAGTCCTTTATAGGACATCCCACTTTTTTTGTCGCGAAGGAGGAATATTATGGAAAAGATATTATTGGATATTGTTTTAATTCTTATATTTACTAAGATTGGTGGAATTATAAGTAGAAAATTAAAAATGCCTGAGGTTTTGGGGGCATTAATTGCAGGTGTTATACTTGGACCAGTTGTATTGAATTTTGTACAATATGATAACAATATTAAATTACTATCAAACCTTGGTGTAATCATGCTTATGTTTCTTGCAGGCTTAGAAACTAATGTTGAAGAGTTTAAAAAAGCAGGCTTTTCTTCATTTATAATTGCAGTAGCAGGTATAATGCTTCCGCTTGTTTTAGGAACTTTAGGTGCATATATGTTCTTTGATAACTTTTGGGAAAACATATTTGTAGGAGTTATTTTAACTGCAACAAGTGTAAGTATTTCAGTTGAAACTCTTAAAGAACTTGGAAAGCTTAATACTAGATCAGGAATAAATATTCTCGGAGCAGCAGTAATTGACGATGTTTTAGGACTTATACTAATATCAATTGTTCTCGCAGTAGCACAAACTTCAAGTTCAAGTGTTGGAGTTTCAGGAATATTACCTATTCTATATGTACTTATAAAAATAATTGTGTTTTGTACAATTTCTATAATTGGAGTTGTATATTTACCTAAGTATATTAATAAGCTTGCTGATTATATGAAATCTAGCAGAGATTTTCTTACACTTTCTATAGCATTTGCAATTTTAATAGCATTTATAGCTGAAAGCTTAGGTATAGCGGCAATTACAGG
This sequence comes from Clostridium sp. 'White wine YQ', assembly GCF_028728205.1. NCBI lineage: Bacteria > Bacillati > Bacillota > Clostridia > Eubacteriales > Clostridiaceae > Clostridium > Clostridium sp. 'White wine YQ'. The sequence goes on along the minus strand of NZ_JAQYUU010000001.1, from coordinate 1,697,033 downwards.
AGCATATATATGTGGACTTATGTTTTCACAACTTACCCATAAAGAGTATTTAGAGAGAAGTATAAAGTCTATATCATCAGGCTTTTTATCACTTATATTTTTTGCAAGTGTTGGGATTGAAACAAGTTTAAAGGGATTAAATACAGAAGTAATTCTAATTACTATCGTTATGTTTGTAATTGCTGTAATAGGAAAAGTGGTAGGCTGCGGCTTTGCTGCAAGATTTCTTAAGATGAGTAAAAGTGAATCAATTCAAATTGGGGCAGGTATGATTTCAAGAGGTGAAGTTGCTATAATTACTGCCAATATAGGACTTCAAAAGGGTATTATATCGCAAGAAATCTTCTTGCCAACTATAATTGTGGTAATACTCACTACAATTATTACACCTATCCTGTTAAAGTTAGCCTTTTCTCATAAATTTGAAAAGAAAGATGGAGCTCTTTAGGGGGCTCTATTTTTAATTGTTTTAAAATCCAATATTTCCATAATATGTTGTATAATAGATATTAGAAATTAAAATAATTAAGTAATTAGGGGGATTTACATATGTCACAAGCCGATAGATATGATGCTATTATAATTGGGGCAGGCATGGGAGGACTTAGTACTGCAGCTTTTTTAGCTAAAGAAGGAAAGAACGTTTTAGTTATAGAAAAGCACGATAAACCTGGTGGGTTTATTACTTCATTTCATAGAAAAGGATGCCGCTTTGACATTGGGTTAGAAGGCCTAATGGAGCTTGGTGAAAATGGTGATATAACTGGATTTTTAAAATACTTTGGAGTATCAGTTGAGACTACTAAAAGAACAGAAAAGTTAAGAATTTTTACTGGGGATAAGGATTATATCTTGAGCTCAGCTACATTAAAAAGTGATTTTATAAAACAATTTCCGCATGAAAAAGAAGCCATTAATAACTTTTTTAACTTAAATGAGAAGATTTTAAGTGAAATGTATAGTGGAGGGGCACCAAAACCTCCTTATGAAATGGGGTTATTTGAAAAGCTTAAATTTGGAATTGAGTCTATGATAAAAAGACCAACCTTAATGAAATATGGAATGAAAAATGCATATCCCATATTAAAAAAGACATTTAAGGATAAAGATTTAATTAACGTTATAATATCAAAGGGCATATGTAATATGGTGTACTTAGGGTATGTCTATAGATGGGATGTAGTAAATAGAGATATTGTTTACTATCCTATTAATGGAATGCAGGCAATTCCTGATGTTGTAGTGCAAAATATTAATTATAATGATGGACAAGTGCTATTAAATACTGAGGTTAAAGAAATTCTTATAGAAAATGGAGTTGCAAAAGGCGTGGAGTGCACTAATGGGTGTAGATACTATGCTGATATTGTAGTTTCGAATTCATCAGTACTCTATACAGTGAATAAACTTGCTAAGGATTCAAAAGAATTAGAACCATTAAGAAATAGTGTAGAAAAACGTGAAATATATCCTGGAGCTATGATTAATTTCATGGGAGTAAGTAGAGACTATGATTTTGGTGGAGTAAACTATATTGCTATTATGGACAAGGATACCATAGATATGGATTTTGATGATTATACTCCATATAATTGTCCTATATGGCTTATCGTAAGTGAAAAACCTAAAGAACAGTTAGATCATTCAGTTACAATATTAGCTTACCTACCATATAAATATCATAATAACTGGGAGACTGGAAAAGATGGTACTAGAGGAGAAGAATATAGAAAATTAAAGAGTGAAGTAGAGACTATTATAACTAATAGAATTTGCGAAAAAATGGGCGAAGATTTTAGAAAGTCTATCCTATTTTGTGTAGCGTCAACTCCAGTATCTTCTGAAAGATATACCTATAGCACTGAGGGTGCATTTATGGGTTGGATGATGAATGAAGGAAACTACGGCAAATTTATTCCTCAAGAAACTAAAGTAAATAATCTTTATTTAGTTGGGCAGTGGGTCTTCCCTGGTGGCGGGGTAGCAGGTGTAATGGCAAGTGCATATTACTTATCTAAAAAGATCTTAGCTATAGATAATATAGATTTAGAAAAGAAATATAAAGAGTTTTTTGAAGCTAATAAATAAAGCTGAAGTATAATTCAAGCACTAGAGATAGTATTGGTATAGAAAGATGGAGGAAAACATGAGGAGTGCAATTTTAGAAAAAGGTGAAGATTACTATACCTATTTAAAATTGTTTATTAGTAAAAATGATGAATTAGTAGAAAAGTTTAGAGCAGGTTTTCCATTAGCAGAAGATTTATCAGCTAAGAATAAAAGACAGAATTCAGAAGTAGCTCATGTAGAAGAACTTTTAATAAAGGAATTAAGAAAAAGGAACTTAGAACTTAATGAAGAAAATTTGCACAAAAAGTATCAAATTTGGAGCTTGTTATATGTATATAGGAAAAAGAAAGTACAGGATGAAGATATTTTGAAGTATATAGATATAATGTTTCATAAATAGAAGAGAAGCCTGAGGGCTTCTCTTTTACATTTACAACAAACAAATAATAATTGTCAGAATTATTTCAACTAAGGTATAATAAAATCTAAAAATATAACTATGTTATGGGGGCGATAGCATATGTCAATTACTGTGGGAAAGTTGTTTGGAAATGGGGCAGTTTTATACCAAATGAAGCTACTTGCGGGACAAAAAGGTCTTAATAGGTTAGTGGAGTGGGTACATATTATTGAAAATGATGAGGTAAGTAAATTTCTTCATGGAAATGAAGTTGTACTAACTTCAGGAATGCTTAATACCTATGATGGATGGCTGCTTGAATATACAAAAAAGTTATATAATGTGGGTATAAGTGCCTTTGTAGTAAATATTGGACCATACACAAAATCAATACCTAAAGAGGTAATTAAGTTTTGCAATGAAGTTAATATGCCACTTTATACTATTCCTTGGGAAACAAGAATGGTAGATATCACAAGGGATATTTGCTATCGCATTATGCAAAAAGAGCAGGCTGAAATAAGTATTGCAACAACTATTAAAAACATTATATTTAAAGTTGGAGATTTAGAAACTCACATTTTACAGATGGAGAGGTATGGATATTTAAGAGATAGTCATTTCTGTTTCATTGTAATGTCTTTTAGAAATGAAAAAGGCAATGATGAAGAAATAGATATGAATAGAATAAAAAGATATACAGAAAGAATAGCTAGAAGCATTCATGAACTGTATATCGCCTTTTCCTATAATGATTGTTTAGTTCTGCTACTTGTTAATTATGGAAATTATGATATAGAGAATTTCGTTAACACATTTTTTAGGAGTTGGAATGAACCTTATTGGAAGGTACATATGGGTATAAGTGATAATAAGGTTGGAATTAAGGTACAAGCTGACAATTTTAATAATGCTTATACAGCTATGACTATGGCTAGAAAGAAAAATAATGAAGTAGTTTATTATGATAAATTGGATATTTATAAGTTACTATTAAATACAAAGGATAAAGATGCATTAAAGGAATATTATGAAGCCACTTTAGGAAATTTAGAAAAGTATGATAGAGAAAATAATACGGATTTAATGACTTTCTTATATATGTATCTTGAAAGTAATGGAAGTCAGAGTCTAGTTGCTGAGAGACAATTCATTCATAGAAATACAGTTAATAATCAACTTAAGAAGATTGAAAAAGTTACTGGCTTTAATCCATTAGATCTAGATCAAAAGTTAAGATTTTACTTAGCTTTTTACATCAGAGATATTTTGTGATTTGTGCAAATGCACAAATAAGATTAGTCATTTACTCATTGAAATGCATAAAATCCCTGTATATAATAAAAACATGTTAAAGAGATAGGTAAACAGCGATGGCGCTTGTTCAATAGAACAAGTGCCATTTTTATTTTATAAAAGGGGAGTGAAGGGTATGAGAGCAGAAGAAATAAAAGACACATTGAAAAAGTATAATTTACAATCATGGAGTAAACAAAGAAATATAAATCCCATTCCAGTTGAAAAAGCAGATGGAATTTATTTTTGGGATTATGATGGAAATAGATATTCAGATATGTCATCACAGCTTGTTAATATGAATCTTGGTTTCGGAAGTAAGGTAATTGGGGATGCAATTAAAGAACAAGTAGATAAATATTGTTATATAGGACCATCCTTTGGTGCAGAATCTCGTGCAAAGCTTGCAAAGAAAATAATAGAGCTAATGCCAGACAACATGGGGAAAGTTTTTTTCACAAATGCAGGAGCAGAGTCTAATGAAAATGCAGTAAAGATAGCAAGGTTATATACTGGGAAATCAAAAATATTTAGTCGTTATCGTAGTTATCATGGATCGTCATTTGGATCAGGAAACCTAACTGGAGAACCAAGGAGATATGCGTTAGAGCCAGGAATTCCAGGGTTTATAAAATTCTTTGATCCATATATTTATAGGGAAGCTATAGAATTTGAATCAGAGGAAGCTGCAACAAAGTATTATTTGGATAAGCTTAGAGAACAAATTATATACGAAGGGCCAGATAGTATAGCTGCTATTGTACTTGAGACTATAACAGGGTCAAATGGAGTTATTATTCCACCTAAAGGATATCTTCCAGGTGTTAGAAAGCTATGTGATGAGTTTAAAATTCTAATGATATGTGATGAGGTTATGACTGGTTGGGGTAGAACTGGTAAGATGTTTGGATTTGAAAACTTTGATATTAAACCAGATATAGTGACATTTGCTAAAGGAGTAACTTGTGGATATGTACAGCTTGGAGGAGTAGTAGTAAGTAAAGAAATAGCGGAATACTTTGATGATAACTTACTATCCTGTGGATTAACTTATAGTGGACATCCGTTAGCTTGTGCAGCGGGAATTGCTTGCGTTAACTATTATGAAGATGAGAATATATTAGAAAACGTAAATTCAGTTGGAAAAGTGCTTGGAGAAAGATTAGAAGAATTAAAAGAGAAGCATCCATCAGTTGGAGATGTAAGATATATAGGATTATTTTCAGCCGTAGAATTAGTTAAGGATAAGAAGACTAAGGAGCCACTAGTACCATATGGTAAGGATCCAGAAGGAATTATGGGGAAAATATTAGGAGAATTAAAGGCAAGAAAATTTATGACATATACCCATGAAAATATGATTCTTGTAGCACCTCCGTTAATTATCACAAAGGAGCAATTAGAAGAAGAGTTAGTGAAATTAGATGAAGTACTATACATTGTTGATAAGAAATATATCTAATTGAGGTGAAAATGATGGCGTTTGAATTTACTTTACCTGGACATACAGTTATGGGAGAAAATGCATTAGAAGCTAGTGAAAGAGTAATTAAATCCTTTGGGAAAAAAGCTTTTATTGTAACAGGAAAGAATGTTACTAAAATAGGCACAGTTAAAATACTTACGGATTCCCTTGAAAGATGGGAAATAGATTATGAAATTTTTAATGATATTATAGGTGAACCTACAGATGTAATGATTCAAAGTGGAGTTAAGGTATATAAAGAAACTAAATGTGATTTCATAATTGCATTAGGTGGGGGAAGTCCTTTAGATAGTGGTAAAGCTATAGCTGCCATGACAAAGCTAGAGGGAAATATTTCAGATTACATGGGATTAGCAATTGATGGGGATTTTCCACCATTAGTATTAATTCCAACTACAGCAGGAACTGGATCAGAAGCTACTAAGTTTACAGTTATAACTGATTCTAAGAAGAATATTAAGATGCTACTTAAAGGAGAAGCTTTGCTGCCAGACTTAGCAATTATTGATTCAAAGTTTTCAATGACAGCACCAAAAGGTGTCACTGCAGCAACGGGAATGGATGCTCTAACTCATGCAGTAGAAGCTTATACATCGAGAAAAGCTAATCCCTTAACTGATACTTTTGCATTATCTGCTATAAAAAGAATTTTTACTTACCTTCCAATAGTATATAAGAATGGGGAAGATAAAAAGGCAAGAGAAGAAATGGCTTTAGCAGCGTATGAAGCTGGAGTATGCATAAATAATTCCTCAGTAACAATAGTTCATGGAATGAGTAGGCCAATAGGGGCATTATTCCATGTAGCACATGGAATTTCAAATGCCATGCTTATAAAGGAATGTCTTTCTTATGTTTTAGATGGTAGCTATGAGAGATTTGGGGCAATAGGAAGGACAATTGGGGCAGCTGATAATAGTAAAAGTGACAAAGAAGCTTCAGAAGCTTTTATAAAAAAATTAAAGGATTTATGTGATATTTGTGAGATTCCTACATTAAAAGAATATGGAATAAACAAAGAGGATTTTGATAAGGTAGTAGATAAGATGGCTCAGGATGCAATGAATAGCGGAAGTCCATCAAATACAATAAAAGAAATTAATAAACAAGATTTGCTAACTATATATAGTAGATTGTTTTAAATATAAGATATTTGCAACGGCGCAAAACGAAAGGTTTTGTGCCGTTTTTCTTATAAAAAAAGGGAGGTATATGGAAGTGAGCATGATAAATGAAATAGAAATGGAATTTGAAAAGAATGAAACCTCAAATTCAAAAAAGGACAAAATAGAAATCAAAATTGAAGACTTAAGCATGATTTACCAAGATAAAAATGGGGGAAAGCCAGTTACGGCACTCAAAGATGTAAACTTGGAAATAAGAGAAGGGGAGTTTATTTCACTACTTGGACCTTCTGGTTGTGGAAAGACTACACTACTTAGAATTATAGCTGACTTATTACAACCTTCCACAGGAAAAATTACAGTAAGAGGGCAAACTCCAAGAGATATAAGACTTCAAAAGAAGTATGGAATAGTATTCCAAAATCCAGTTTTATACGATTGGAGAACTGTAAGAAGAAATGTATGCATGCCAATGGAACTGCTTGGTATGAAGAAAACAGACCGTACAGCTAGAGTTACAGAAATGCTTGATTTAGTTGGATTATCTAAGTTTGGGAAGCATTATCCATATGAATTAAGTGGAGGAATGCAGCAAAGAGTTGGTATTGCAAGAGCTTTAGCTATTAATCCAGAGATTCTACTAATGGATGAACCTTTTTCAGCATTAGATGAATTTACACGTGAAAAGCTTCATGAAGATTTATTAGATATTTGGAAAAAGACAAAAAAGACTGTTGTATTCGTAACTCATAACATTTCTGAAGCAGTATTCTTATCAGATAGAGTTGTTGTACTATCGCCACATCCAGGGCGTGTTTCAGCAGTAATTGATATTGATTTACCTAGACCTAGAAATATGGAATCAAAGCAATCACAGCAATTTTATGATTATATAACAAAAATCAGAAATAGCTTTGAGGGGGTATGAGGATGATAAGTAAGAAAGAAAGGTACAAGGTTAACTTAGTCTGGACTATTGGGATCTTTCTGATATGGGAATTAGTTGCTTTTATTTTAGATAAAGTAGTTCATGATCCAATGGCAGATGCAAAATTGCCATATCCACACGGTGTCATTATATCAATAGTTCAAAACTTCAACGAGTTAATAGGAGCAGCAGGACTAACATTTTCAAGAGCAGTATTTGGATTCATACTGGGTGCAGCAATAGGTTTTATATTAGCTATAATAATGAGTCTTTCAAAAATTGCAGAGAAAATTGCACTTCCATATTTGATTCTATCTCAAATGATACCTGTATTAGGATTAGCACCGATTATATTTACGCTTGTTAGAGATATGAATACTTCAAGAATAGTTATAGCAGCATATATCACGTTTTTTCCGGTTTCAGTAAATATGTTAAGTGGACTAAATAGTGTAGAAAACGATAAAAAAGAACTTTTATATTCCTATGCTGCAAAGAAAAAGAGTATTTACTACAAGCTTATGATTCCTTATAGCTTACCTTATTTATTTGCAGGCTTAAAAATAGCTGCACCAATGTCAATTACAGCTTCAATCTTAGTTGACATGCTTGGTTCAAGTGGAGGAATAGGAGTTAAACTCTTATATTCCCTATACTCTGGCACAAAAGATGTTTTCTGGGGTTCAGTGGTAACTAGTGCGCTAATGGGTATAGTAAGTTATTTTATAGTAATTCTTTTAGAAAAAATCTGTATGCCTTGGAGAAAACAAACTGCATAAGAAAGGGGAGATTCATCTATGACAGAAAAAATTAAAAATGCTTTATGGCCAATTGGTTTTGGAATTCTTGTAATTTATATTTGGCAAAAGGGTCTTATTCATTCTGCATTAGGCTTTAAACCCTTTCAGCTTCCAATACCATCACAGATTATGAAGACTTTACAGGATAATTTATCAAAAGCCTTAGGAGATACTGTAGTCACAGTGTCTGGAGCATTAGTTGGATTGGCATTAGGATGCTTAATTGGATTTCTTGTTGCTGTAATAGCCACACAATTTCCAAAGTGGGGTTATACAGGGCTAAGTGTAATAGCCGCTTTTAATGCCATACCAATTGTTGCATTATCACCAATAATGAACCGTTGGTTTACCAGTGGATTTGCGCAAAAGGTTGGTGTTGTAACTGTTATATGTATGGCCGCTATGGCAATTAATGCTTATAGGGGACTTAATGATTTAAAACCATTTTCTAAAGATTTGTTAGAATCCTATGCAGCATCAGAGAAGGTAATTTTCTTTAAACTTCGGTTACCAAACTGCTTGCCTAGTGTGCTAACAGCCTTAAAGATTAATGTAGCATCAGCAATAATGGCTGCAATGATAAGTGAATATTTCGCTTCATCAACATCGGGAATTGGTTTTGGAGTTAAAGATAATCTAAGAAAAGGAATGATGGCAATGGGCTGGTCCTATATAGTTATGGCAGCACTTATTGGAATTATCCTTTACTTGATTGTACTATTGGTAGAACGCAGAGCTATAAAGTGGCATGCTTCACAAAGATAAATAAAATTTATAGGGGGAGATTATAATGAGAAAAAAATTATCAGCTTTAATATTAAGTGTAGTAATGGTAGGTTCAATTTTTGCAGGCTGTAGCTCTAAAGCTACAGATACAGCAGCAAAACCTACAGGAGAATTGAAAAAGGTAAAGCTTCAATTAAAGTGGTTACCACAGTCTCAATTTATGGGTTACTATGTGGCAAAGGAAAAAGGATATTACAAGGACGCAGGACTTGATGTTGAAATCTTACCAGGAGGTAGTGATATTATCCCAGAACAGAATGTTTATAACGGAGCAGCAGATATTGGAGTTACTTGGGTTTCAAGCTTAATGACGTATCAAGCTCAAGGTTATGAATTACAAGAAGTTGCTCAAGTGTTCCAGAAATCAGGACTATTATTAACTTCAAAGAAATCTGCTGGAATTAATTCACCAGCTGACTTAAAAGGTAAAAAGGTTGCTAACTGGTTTGGTGGGAATGAATACGAAATTCTTGCATTACTTAAAAAATATAACCTAGACAAGGAAAAAGATTTAAAACTCGTTCAACAGGATTATACTATGGATCAATTAAAGGAAGGTTCAGTAGATGCTGCATCAGCTATGACTTATAACGAATTTGGCTTACTACTTGAAAGTGGAATATCAAAGGATGATTTAAATGTAATTGATATGAACAAAGAAGGGGTTGCAATGCTTGAGGATTGCTTATTTGTAAATTCTAAATGGGCATCAGAAAACAAAGATACAGTAGTTAGTTTCTTAAAAGCTTCCATAAAAGGATGGCAGGATGCTACAAAAGATCCAGAAGCAGCAGGTAAGACAGTTTATGATGTAGATAAATCAGTATCACTAGATCACCAGGTATACATGGCAAAAGAAGTTGCTAAGCTTGTAACTCCAGAAGGATTTGATTCAGCAAAGATTGGACAAATTGATATGAAAGCAGTTAGTCAAACAGCTGATTACTTAAAACTTTATAATAAAGACTTAGCTAAAACTCCAGTAGTTGATGATACAACATTCAATTCAGAATACTGGAAAGAAGCTACAAAATAATAAAATTCTATAATACATTTACAAATTTATTATGCTATTAGGATGAAGCAACTTAAGATACTGAATGAGCATCGCAAAGAATTAATAGACTCTTCTCTGGTGATCTTGCTAAAATTGTATAACTCACTGCGTTCAGACAATACAATTTTTTACGCAATCTCACCTTCAAAGACTCTTTAATTCGAGATGCTCGCTCATATGTATCTACCGTTCATTCATCCTAATTTAAATAAAAATTTCTAAAATTTATAGCTTAGAGAATTTTTGGATACTGTACAAATTTAATTGTAAAAATAGGATCAAGTAACTGAAGAAGCTATAGGAGCGTGCAATTATATCGAAAAAATCGAATTAATTCTTAGTGAGGCTCGTTAAAGCATCGGAGACACATAAATTCTATTTTTAATAAATTTTAAAATATTTTTATAAGTTTAAGAATGAAAGGGGAATTCATATGGATTTAATTATAAAGAACGGGACAATTATAACATCGACAGAATCCTATGTGGCTGATATTGCTGTAAAAGATGGTAAGATAGCAGCAATTGGAACAGGTTTTTCAGAAGAAGGCGTAAATGTAGTGGATGCTTGTGGAAAGCTTGTATTACCTGGTGCCATTGATGCCCATACTCATTTAGCAATGCCTTTTGGAGGAACAGTTTCAGCTGATGGATATCTTTCAGGAACAAGAGCTGCAGCCTGTGGTGGAGTTACAACAGTTTTTGATTACCCAATGCAAAGAAAAGGCAGCGGAATACTTGAAACAGTTAAAACTAGACAAGAAATGTGTGACCCTGAGGCCTGTGTTGATTATGCATTCCACTGCATTATTACAGATTTAAACGATGATTCAATTTTAGATGAATTTGAGGCAGCTGTTAATTATGGTATAACAAGCTTCAAGTGCTTCTTAGTTTATAAAAAAGAAGGAATGATGGTTGATGATGCAACCTTAGTAAAGATTTTATCAAAGGCAAAAGAAACTGGAGCAATTACAAATATTCATGCAGAAAATCCAGATCTAATTGATTTAAATATCGAAAAATTCTTAAAAGAAGGAAAAACTTCAGCTTGGTATCACTATTTAAGTAGACCAGAGTACGTTGAGGCAGAAGCTGATAAGAGAGCTGTACACTTAGCAAAATCTATTGAAGCACCTTTATATATAGTTCATATGGCAGATAAAGAAGGGTTAGAAGCTGCAGTAGAAGCAAAGCTTGAAGGACATGATATTTATATTGAAACTTGTCCACAATATTTAGAATTTACAAGTGAAGTTTATAAAAGAGAAGATGGAAGGAATTTTGTATGTTCTCCGCCAATGAAAGGGCAAGAGAGCCAAGATGCATTATGGAAAGCTATAAAGTTAGGCACTATTGATACAGTAGCTACAGATCACTGTCCATTCCAGAGTTATGAAAAAGATTGGGGAAAGGATGATTTTACAAAGATTCCAAATGGATGTGCAGGTGTTGAAAACTTATATCCATATATGCTTTCTAAAGCAAATGAGGGAGTAGTAAGCTTCAACCGTGTAGTAGAATTATGTTCAACTAATCCAGCTAAGATATTTGGATGTTCACAAAAGGGATCTATTACAGTTGGAAAGGATGCCGACATTGTAATTTATGATCCCAATAAGGATTTTACTATTTCAGTTAGTAATATGCATTCAGACTATGATCACACAATTTGGGAAGGTAAGAAGCTTCATGGATATCCAGTACAGACTTATGTACGTGGAATTTTAGTATATGATAATGGGGACTTTGTAGGAAACCCAGGGATAGGACAATTCGTAAAGAGAATAGGACGTAAGTAATCTTAAATTTTTTGTTAGGGGGCATGAATATGAATAATTTGAGTTATAAAGAAATTTCGATAAGAGAAGATGTGTCAGGTTGTTTACTTTGTTATGAAGCACCTTGCACAAAAGCGTGTCCCAATCATCTTGAAGTGGATAGTATCATTCGTTCATTAAGGCTTGAAAATAGGGCTGGAGCAGTAAATAAATTGCCTAATTTAGTACCCTGTGATGCTTGTGATGCTAAATCATGTAAAGAGGCTTGTTTAAAGGGCAGAATTAATAATCCAGTTAAGATTGATAGAATAATGAGTGCAATTTCAAATCAACCTAAAGTAAAAGAGGAAGAAGTTGATTTATCTATAGAATTTTGTGGAGTTAAATGTGAAAATCCTTTTTTCCTTTCTTCATCAGTTGTAGGAAGTAACTATGAAATGGTAGCAAAAGCTTTTGAAATGGGATGGTCTGGGGTAGCATTTAAAACCATAGGAATGTTTGTACCAAACGAAGTTTCACCAAGGTTTACAGCGCTTACTAAAGAAAATGTACCTTTTGTGGGGTTTAAAAATATAGAACAGATTTCAGATTACACATTAGAAGAAAATATAGCATTTCTTAAGAAATTAAAGAAAAACTATCCAACTAAGATTATTGTAGCATCAATTATGGGACAAAATGAAGAAGAATGGACCAAGCTTGCAGAGCTTATGACGGAGGCAGGAGCTGATATTATAGAATGTAATTTCTCTTGTCCACATATGACTAAAAAAGGGGTTGGTTCAGATGTTGGTCAAAATCCAGATTTAGTCTCTTTATATACAAAGGCTACAAGAAAGGGAACTTATTTACCTATTCTTGCCAAAATGACGCCTAATATAGGAAACATGGAAGTGCCAGCAATAGCTGCAATGAAATCAGGAGCTACAGGAATTGCTGCTATAAATACAATTAAAAGCATAATGAATGTTAACCTTTCAACCTTTGCTTCAGAACCAAATGTGGTTGGAAAAACCAGTATTGGAGGATATTCAGGTAAAGCTGTTAAGCCAATAGCATTACGTTTTATTCATGATATGAAAACTTGTGAAGATTTAAAAGGCGTTGAGATAAGTGGAATGGGTGGAATTGAAACCTGGAGAGACGCGGTAGAATTTATGGCATTAGGTTGTGAAAACTTACAGATAACTACCTCTGTTATGCAATATGGTTATAGAATTATTGAAGATTTAATTGGTGGAATGAAGCTATATCTAAGTTCTCAAGGGTTAAAAAACGTAAGAGAAATTGTAGGAAAGGCTCTTCCTAATATCGTGCCAGCAGATAAGCTTGAAAGATGTAGCATATGTTATCCAAGATTTGATAGAGAAAAATGTGTAGGCTGTGGAAGATGTTATTTATCTTGCTATGATGGTGGCCATCAAGCAATAAAAATGAATGAAGACACTAATAAGCCTATATTAATAGTAGATAAATGTGTAGGGTGTCAACTATGTGTAACTGTTTGTCCTGCTGAGGCTATATCATCTGGAAAAAGAGTAAATAAAAAATAAGATTAAGGGGGATATTGAGATGTTAATTTGTAATAAAGAAAGATTAGAAGATAAAATAAAAACCTTTAGTAAATTTGGAGATACTGGAAAAGGCGGAATCACAAGATTATCTTTATCACCAGCAGCCTTAGAAGCTAGAGAAGAGTTTTGCAAAAGGTGTAAAGCCCTTGGAATGGAGATAAGAACTGATGATATGGCAAATATTTATGCAACTATACCAGGAGAAAAAGGACTACCTGCTATTATGATGGGTTCTCATATGGATTCAGTAAAGCAAGGGGGAAATTATGATGGCATTTTAGGCGTTTTAACTGGTCTTGAGGTGGCAGAAACGATAGTTACAGAAAAAATAGAACATAAGCATCCAATTACAGTAGTTGTATGGACAAATGAAGAGGGTGCACGTTTTGAACCAGCTATGATGTCATCTGGAGTTATAACTGGTAAATTTGATAAAGACGTGATGCTTGCATCAAAGGATATAGAAGGAGTTACCTTCAAAGAGGCATTAGAAGCTAGTGGATATATGGGAGAACTTGAAAATAGAGCATCAGCTGAAAAATTTAAGGCATTAGTAGAGTTACATGTAGAGCAAGGGCCAGTGCTTGAAGACGAAAAAGTTGATATTGGTGTTGTCGAAGGGGTTTGCGGTATGATTAACTATGAATTTTCATTTATAGGTCAAGCAGATCATGCTGGAACAACTCCAATGAAATACAGAAAAGATGCATTATATGCAGCTGTAAAGACAATTCAATACCTACATGATGAATTAGATAAGCTTGATAGTAAATTAGTTTATACTACAGGTAAAATATCAGCACATCCCAATATTCATACAGTTATACCTGATAATGTTAAGTTTACATTAGATGCAAGACATCAAGATCCAGAAGTGATTAAAGAGGTTATTGAAATAATTAATGCAATTCCTAAAGTAGTCGAAAAATGTGAAGCAAGTTTTGAAGAGGCGTGGTCACGTAAAACTGTTAAGTTCTATTCTCAATTTGTAGATTATGTTGAAAAAAATGCAAAGGAATATGGGTATTCAGTTAGGAGAATATATAGTGGGCCAGGGCATGATGCTCAATTTATTACAGATATAATCCCAACCACTATGATTTTTGTTCCAAGTGAAAATGGACATAGCCATTGCGAAAAAGAATTTACTCCTCTTGAAAACTGCTGGAAGGGTGCAAATGTATTATTACAAACAATTCTAGATATAGATAAAAATTAATTAGATTTTATAAGTTAATCCTATGAGTTATGTCATAGGATTAGTTTTTTCTATGCTATAATTAATTTACAAGAACTAGACATGCTTATTTATCTTAAGGGGGAATTTTATATGAAAAAGTGCAATACAATTATTTTTGATTTAGATGGAACATTACTTGATACTCTTGATGATCTAACAGATAGCGTAAATTACTCATTAGCACGTCATGGATTCCCAGTCAGGGAAAAAGATGAGGTTAGAAGATTTGTTGGAAATGGAGTTGCGCGTTTAATTGAACTAGCTATTCCAGAAGGACGTAGTAATCCAAAGTATGATATATGTCTTGCAGACTTTAAAGAGCATTATTCTAAAAATAAGCAAAATAAAACCAATGCTTATAATGGAATAATGGAGCTTTTAGAAAAATTATCTAAAGAAAACTATAAGCTTGCAATTGTATCAAATAAGTTTGATAAGGCAGTAAAAGAACTTAATCAAATTTATTTCGGAAAATATATAAAAGTAGCAATTGGACAATCAGAGCACATTGCTAAAAAGCCTGCACCAGATACTGTTTATATGGCACTAGAAGAATTAGGCTCAAAGACTGATGATTCAATATATGTAGGAGATTCTGAAGTGGATGTAAAGACTGCTAAGAATTCTGGAATTAAATGCGTAGGTGTCACCTGGGGTTTTAGAGGCAGAGAAGTTTTAGAAGAGAAGGGTGCAGATTATGTTATAGACAAGCCATCAGAATTACTGGAAATAATTGCATAATATGATGTATAATTAAAGTGTGAATTATTTACGAGGGGATATTTTATGTTAATTGGGGTGGCTATTATATTCTTAATAATAGCTTTATTAATCTTTTCAGGAAAAGGAAGCTTTCTTATAATTGGATATAACATAGCTTCAAAAGAAGAAAAAGAAGAATATAATGAGAAAAAGCTTTGTAGGGCAGTAGGCACACTATGCATATATGTTTCAATAATAACTGCATTAGCTAATTTCTTTAAGTACAATGATATATTTGGAACTTTTTATCTGGTTTCAATATTTGCAATGATTATATTTACAATTATTTATATAAACACTAAGTGTAAAAAAATAAGCTAGAACCGCTGGAGGTAAAGTAATTGAATTTTGATCAATACTTAAGACATGTTGAGCTACGACATGAAAGAATAAAATCTTTTTCTGAATTTCCATATTGCCTATCATCAGTAAGAAACTTGGATAGGATGGAGTTTCACCCAAAGGTTACTTTTTTAGTAGGTGAAAATGGAACCGGTAAATCAACAATACTTGAAGCGATTGCTATTGCATTTGGTTTTAATCCAGAAGGAGGAACTAGAAATTTTAACTTTTTAACAAAGAATACTCATTCAGAATTACATGATGCAATAAAGCTAGTTAAAGGAGTTAAGAGACCACATGATGGATTTTTCTTAAGAGCTGAGAGCTTTTATAATGTAGCTACAAATGTAGATGAACTTGATGCGGCGGAATTCTATGGAGGAAAATCTCTTCATTTGCAATCTCATGGGGAGTCTTTCTTATCACTTATAAGAAATAGATTCAGCGGGAATGGATTATATATTTTAGATGAGCCTGAGGCAGCACTTTCACCATCAAGACAAATGTCTATGCTAGCTATAATGCATGAGCTTATAAGTAATAACTCTCAGTTTATAATAGCAACTCACTCACCAATAATAATGTCATATCCTGATTCTGTTATCTATGAATTAAATGATGGTATTAAAAAAGTTAATTATAAAGAAACTGAGCATTATAAAATTACAAGGGCATATCTTGAAAATCCTGAAAGAATGCTTAAGATACTCTTAGAAAATGGGTAGAATAAATAGTTTTGGAAGTCATGGGACTTCCTTTTATTTTTTAGAATTTGAAATATTTAATAAATTTGTAATAGAATTTTAAAGATTCTTAAGTAAATATTTACATTTTACATAGTATAATAAAGTAAATTCACTTTAATACTATAAAAAATAAAAATTAATTTAAAAAGAGGAATAGTCATGGGATATATACCTAAAAAGGTTAAGTTAGTTATAGACAAGCATATAGAAATGATAGAAGAAAGAATTCCAGATTTTCTTGAAGGCTATTATATTTATGGATCTTTATCTCTAGGAAAATTTCATTATGGTTCTAGTGATATCGATTTTATTGCGGTAGTTAATAGAGAAATTAGTGATGAAGAATTAGAGGAATTAAAATATATTCATAACAGCATTAATAAAAAATATCGAAAGACTACACTAGATGGAATGTATGTAATTGAAAAAGATATTGAATCCATAAAAAAAGAAGAGAATAGATGTGTTAGGTTTAACGATGGAAAATTTGAAGGTTATGTAAAGTTTAATAGAAATTCAGTAGATGCATATCAATTAAAAAAATGTGGAATGGTCATAAAAGGGAAAGACATTGATGATTATAAACTAGAAGTTAATTTTGATATTTTAATTAATGAAATGAGGAATAATCTAAATAGCTACTGGGTGAACTGGATGAATGGCTGTAAGAAATTTATGTCATCAAAATACATTGGATCCTTTGTTAGTCTAAAGAATATTGAGTGGGGAGTTTTAGGTGTTTCCCGTCTTTATTATACATTAAATGAAAAGGATATAACCTCTAAGGTTGAAGCAGGAGAGTATGCTTTAAGAAAAGTTCCTTCCAAATGGCATAATATAATTAAGGAATCCATGAAGCTTAGAAAAGATAGTAAAGAGTCTTATTATAAGTCTTTTATTAAGAGAAGAGACGATGCTTTAGAATATATGGACTATATAATAAAAGAAAGCAATAGACTATTAGATGGGAAGAAATGAGTGGTTTTAAGCAAAAGAACAGTATATTAAATTAGTATACTGTTCTTTTAGTGTTTCATAGTTTACTTATTCTTCTTTTTTGCCATTTTATATTTTTGATAAAGAATATCTTTTAAAACTAAAACTGTGTCAGAATCATCAAAATTGAACTCATTTTTAAAGGTATCATATAGGTCAGAAATTTTTTTGCTATAGGTTTCTATTCCCTTCATTCCTTGATATGAAGCTAATATTGGATACTTTTTACTCCAAGCACTAGTCCAATCAATTTCATCAACTATTAATTCAATACTAGTAAGGTCACCACCAATAGGGGTGCCACTTATAAGATAATCATAACTTACATTATAAAGTTCACTTAATAACTTAGCTTTAATAAGTTCAGGAACAGTTTGATCACTTTCCCATTTACTTACTGTTTGCCTAGATACACCTAGTTTTTCAGCCACATCTTCTTGAGATAAAGCTGCCTTTTTACGTAAATCTAATAATTTTTCGCCTAAGGACACAATTGTCACCAGCCTTTCTTCTATTTCAACAGCTATTGATTAGTTATAGTATACTAAAGGATAAATATCATTTCTATCAAGTAAAACTGGAATTTTGTCAACTAAACTTAACATTTTAAAGTATAATGAAAATATATTTGTTTACACTACGAAAATAAACAGTCCTACTTAATTGTGCAGGAAAAGTCGGATGACTATTTTAAAATTTTGATATCCTGTTAATGAAAGGAGGTCATACAAATGGATTCACTAGGAAAAATGAATGATGCATTAAACTATATCGAAGAAAACTTAGATGGAGAAATTGATTTAAAGGAAGTAGCTAAAATAGCTTTTTGCTCAGAGTATCATTTTCAAAGAATGTTTTCTTTCCTTGCAGGTATTACTTTATCTGAATATATTCGCAGAAGACGACTTACTCTTGCTGCATTTGAGCTTAGTAATAGTAATTTTAAGGTGATTGATATAGCAATAAAATATGGATATAACTCACCAGATTCATTTACTAGAGCATTTCAGAATTTACACGGAATAACACCTTCAGAAGCAAGGAATAATGGTAAAGCTCTTAAAGCATATCCAAGAATGACCTTCCAACTTACAATTAAGGGAGGAAATGAAATGAAGTATAGAATTGAAGAAAAAGAGGGATTTTCCATAGTAGGAATTATGAAGAGAGTTCCAATAGTATTTAATGGAGTAAATACTGAAATCGCATCTATGTGGCAAAGTTTAACTCCAGAGATCATTAAAGAGCTTAAGGAACTTTCAAATGTAGACCCAAGAGGAATTATTAGTGCCTCAACAAACTTCTCAGAAAATAGAATGGAAGAAAAAGGTGGACTTGATCACTATATTGGCGTAGCTACAAATAAAGAATGTTCTGATAAATTTAAGAAGCTTGAAGTGGCCCCTACAACTTGGGCTGTATTTGAAGCTAAAGGACCATTCCCAGAGACACTACAAAATATATGGGGACGTATATACTCAGAATGGCTGCCAGCTTCAAACTATGAAGTTGTAGAAGGGCCAGAGATACTTTGGAATGAAAGTAAGGACACAACAGCACCAGACTATAGAAGTGAAATTTGGATTCCAGTTATGAAGAAGTAAGAATTAAAACACCGTATATGTTATACGGTGTTTTTACTTTCAATGTCCATAATAACTCATATATGGTATAATTTTCATATATACAATCAAATTTAGAAGTTAGATTTTTATTACAAGGAGCATAATTATGGAGAGTGAGTTATTTTTTCAACTATGTAATGAGAAGTTTTCTTATTTGACTGAGGAATTTGGATTTAGTTATGGAATTAGTGAAGATGATATTACTAGACCTTGCATTATTTTTGAAAAAACAGGTTTTAAATTGAAAATTATAAATCATGTTATTGAAGCACCCAGTTTTCCTATTGTTATATACATTATTGTGAAAGAAAAGAAATTAATTAATAAATTCCTCAAGAAAGAACAAACATATGACTTGGATGATTTACTTATATATAGAAAATGCAATACTCAAGTTTATGAGTATCTTAATTATGAAAATATAGATTCATTTTATGAGCAGATTCCTGCAGAAAAATTAGAGTATTATAAAGATAAATACTCTAGTAATGATGAAATCATAATTGTTATTGAGAAATATGCTAGACTTTTAAGAAATTATGGACAAGATGTTTTGACAGGTAATTATGATATTTTACCTAAGGTTAAAAAGCTTAGAAAAGAATATGATGAGAAATATAATTGTGGCTCATTATTTATATAATATTTATATAATTCAAAGAACTACGCATCAAGTCAAGAAAGGAGTTTAAACTGTGAATATGATCTCAAAAATGAAGAGATTTTTAAATAAGTTATTTTGGATTGATAAATTTGAAGGAAAAAGTAAACTTTTCACCTTCATAGGAAAGTTTTTTATGTATGGTTACATCGTGATAATTTTTTTGTGTTTAATATCATTGATTTTCTCGTTTTTAGTGGCACATGATTTAAGTTTATTAAGTTCTTTACTAATATTAATTGTAATTTATCCAATAATGTATAGATTTGTAGTGGGAGTTCAACGACTTTTATTTAGAATATAAACGGAAGGTAGGTTATATTGGTGAGAAAAAAACTCATTATATTAATCATTAGCATAATAATGGCATTTACAATAATTATGCACTTGAATCCTTATTATGCACTAAGATTACACTTGTTTATAACAGGGTATAGAAAGGCAGCATTAGAATCTCGTATTATTGAAAGTTCTCATGATAGTACTCAAGATAACGTAAAATACTATTATTTTGATAAAAGACCTGTTGATAAAGGCGGGGCCCAACTTGGAGATTTTAAAGTAACTAAAGTTGGACCGTTATATTTTGTTATATATGATGGGATTGGATGATATTAATAAAGATAAAATGTATGGGGGAATACGGTATGAAGAGAATTATTACAATTATAGCTATTATTATAGTTTTAATTGGAGGTACTATTTTCTATTTTCAGAAAAGTTATCAAAATCAGAAGGTACAAAAGATTACTGAAGGTAAAGTTGCTATGGTAAAGTTTTTATCAGAAAAGAATGTTAATGAAGAAGGCTATGATTTATTTGTTGATTATCGACTAGATAGTAAACTGCTTGGATATGGAGGATATGTAATTAAGGTTGTTTATAAAGATGAGCCTAATGTAACCTATGTTTACGATTATGATGTTAACGGTAAGATTGAAGTAAAATCATCAGTTGATACTATTAATTCAGATAATAAAAATTTTAGGCATTTAAACTAATTAAATACTTGGGGGTTCAAATGATTATAAATAAGAAGCAGATAGAAGGTAAAAGACTCACATGGATTCTTAGATGTCCAACAAAAGGGGATTCAGAAGAACTTTCAGCACTCAGAATTAAGATTGATGGAGAAACAGAAAATCTTGATAGAGAAGCCGGTGAAGGATTATTATCATCAGAGGATTTTGAGAAGCTAATTTATGAAGATTCAATATCAGAAAAAAACTTATTTTTAGTAGCAGAAGTAGGAGAAAAGCTAGTTGGTTTTGCACGATTACAAGGAAATGAGCTAAGTAGATATAGACATAAGGCTGAGTTTGGAATTTGCATTTTAAAAGAATATTGGGGTTATGGCATTGGGCACGTGCTTATTGATAATATTTTGGGACAAGCTGATAAAGTGGGAATAAAAAAAGTATGCTTATATGTAGTTGAAACCAACACAAAAGCTATTGACCTTTATAAAAGCTTTGGATTTGTCCAAGAAGGATTATTAATAAATGATAGAATTCATAAGGATGGAAATTATTATAATACTGTTGTTATGGGGAGAATTATAAATTAAGTAAGAGGAAAGAGTTATAATAACTCTAATAATCGGTAAACCAGCATATAAAAGTATAATAGCTCATAATTAAGTTTGCTTATTGGAACTCACATTAATCTTTTTAGATAATATAATAATATTAATATTAATAATAAGTTATGGGAGTAGAGTAATATGAGCAGTCTTTTTCTTTATTCAGCTGCTATTATACTTTTCTTATTGTCTTATAGAAAAGATAAGGCAAAAACTAAAAAAGCACTATTAAATGGGTGGAAATCCCTAGAGAATATGTTACCACAGTTTTTAGGAATAATTATCATTGTTGGGTTAACACTTGCAATACTTAAACCTGAAACAATATCAAGTATATTAGGAAGTAACTCTGGCGTTTTGGGAGTGTTTTTAGCAGCTATATTAGGAAGTATAGCTATGATGCCTACCTTTGTAGCTTTTTCTACAGGAAATATGCTTCTTAATAATGGGGCAGGAATAGCTCAAGTAGCAGCACTTATATCAACACTAACTCTTATAGGAATAATCACTATTCCTTTGGAAGCTAAATATATAGGAAAAAGAGGCACCTTTTATAGAAACTTTATAGCATTTATCTTTTCAATTATAGTAGCATTTTTTGTTGAAAAGGTGGTGCCAATAATATGATAAAAACTCTAGCAAAGAGGTATTCTTTTTTTATTGTAGCTCTTTTGATAACAATAGTAATCACAATTATCAATAAGGATTTGGGGTTGAAATCCTTTGGTATAGCTTTTTCAAGTTTTGAACAGATGATTTTAGTAGTACCTCCAATTATGTTACTTTTAGGATTAATGGATGTTTGGATTCCAAGAGAAACCATGATGAAGTACATGGGGGATAATTCAGGAATAACAGGAATATTTCTTGCTATACTTATAGGTTCATTAGCAGCAGGTCCGATGTATGCAGCATTTCCTTTTACAATAGTATTACTTAAAAAGGGTGTTAAATTTAGCAATATAATAATTTTTATGAATGCTTGGTGTGTAACCAAAGTATCTACCCTTATGTTTGAATTTGCTGCACTTGGCTATAAATTTACAATAGCAAGACTATTAATTGATCTGCCTGGGGTAATATTAATGGGGTATTTAGTTCAGGCGTTAATGCCAAAGGATGAACTAAAGAGGTTATATAAAGGTAGTTCTTAATAAAAACAAAAGATAACTAAGATAAACTACTTAGTAAAGTAATCTTAGTTATTTTTATTAACTAAAATATTTAGGCATGATAAAATATGAGGTAATTATTATAGAAAACCCTAGAGGAGGACAACATGGAATTTTTGAATTGGCGGAGCAATAGCATTAATTGGAGCTATCATAATCATGTATGCACCTAGAGGATAGTTTTATATATAACACTTTAAGATAGTAAGATATAAAGGAGAATATTATGAAAAGAAAAATCTCGATTATAAGTACTTTATTAATTACTTTTACACTATTATTAACTGGTTGTTCAAATAATAAAGCAGACACAATAGAAACAGTTAATAAAGATAAAGATAAGGATGAA
The DNA here is from genome assembly GCF_028728205.1 of Clostridium sp. 'White wine YQ'. Lineage (NCBI taxonomy): Bacteria > Bacillati > Bacillota > Clostridia > Eubacteriales > Clostridiaceae > Clostridium > Clostridium sp. 'White wine YQ'. The sequence continues at coordinate 1,674,257 of NZ_JAQYUU010000001.1, read as the reverse complement.
ACATATTTAAAATTAGAAAATTACATGAAGAAGTATAGTAATTTTAATGGTACAGTTCTTGTGGCTAAAAATGAAAAGATTTTATTTGAAAATGGATATGGTATGGCAAATGCTGAAAATAAGATACAAAACACTCCCAAAACTGTTTTTAGAATAGCTTCAATAACAAAACAATTTACTGCAACAGCAATATTAATGCTTCAGGAAAAAGGTCTCTTAAATGTCCAAGATACAATTGATAAATATATTGAAAATTATCCTAATGGGAATAAGATAAAAATTTATAATCTTCTAAATCATACTTCAGGTATCCCTGAGTACATCAAGTTCATTAGTTCAGATAGCTATACCCCTGAGAAGCTCGTTGAACTTTTTAAGGATAAGAAACTAAATTTTACACCTGGAACTAAGTATGAATATAGCAATTCTAACTATGTATTACTTGGATATATAATTGAGAAAGTATCAGGTATGAGTTATGAAAATTATATGGAAGAGAATATATTTAAACCTTTAAAACTTGAGTCTACTGGAACTTTAAATAATATGGATAGAGCAACTGAAAAGGCAGAAGGGTACGCATATATAAATCATAAATCTAATCAATATCAAAAAGACATAAATATGGATCCATCATTAGCTTATGCTGCTGGAAACTTATATTCAAATGCAGAAGATTTACTTGTATGGAATAATAACTTATGCTCAGGTAAGCTTATAAATGATAATTCTTTAAAGGAAATGTTAACTCCATATCAAAATGGTTATGGCTTTGGCTGGTTTATAATTAATAAAGATAATCAAAAACTTATTGAACATGAAGGGGATATACTTGGATTTACATCACTAATAAGAAGAGATATGAATACAGGATATGTAGTTATTCTTTTAAGTAATAAACGTGGTGAGGGTACAAATTTAAAGGAGATGTGTGACGGATTATTTGCAACAGTAAGCAATAAGTAAGATCTTCTATAAAATATGTAAAATAGGGTATATAATATAATTATAACCACTAAGGAGGAGTAGAGAATGATCAACAAAATAGGAAAGATAACATTATACGTTAATAACCAAGAAGAGGCTAAAAAATTCTGGACAGAAAAAATGAACTTCGTTGTTAAATTTGAGCAAGCTATGGGACCAAATATGAAATGGATAGAGGTTGGACCAAGTGCAGATGAGTTTACAACTTTCGTTTTATATGATAAGAACGCAATGAAGGCTCAAAATCCATCAACTAATGTTGAACATCCTTCAATATTATTAAGTACAACAGATATAGAAGCTACATATAGCGACATGAAAGAAAATGGAGTTGAAGTAGCAGAATTGATGAATATGCCATATGGAAAGATGTTTTCATTTAAGGATCAAGACGGAAATCAATTTATAGTTAGAGAAGATAAATAATAAATTGAAAAAACACCGATAAGTTTTTCGGTGTTTTTTGTTTAGGAAATAAATACATCACCCTTGCCAAATATAATAAGATTATAAGTTGGTTTAATAGGTAATAGATTTTGTTTTCCAGTATTGGGTTCAAGTCGTAAATATTCTAGAATTACTTGATGATCATCGTATACTGTTACATGCATTGTGAACTCTTTAGAAGTGTTTTGAACGGCATAAGTTTTACTAGGCTCGAGGTTTAAAGTCGATGCACTATAAATCCCTTGCTTTAGGGTATTTGTAATGGGTTCAGCAAAAGATGTTATCCCAAAGAAATTGAATGATAGACATAAGAAAATTAAAAAAGTAATTAATTTTTTCACTATAATACCACCTTTCAATTAATATGATGGATTATAAAAAACTTTTTATACACAAATAGAGTTTTTATTGCATGAATTCTTTATGTATTCATTTCTTTTGATAAAGCAACCAATTTGCTTATGGTTTTCCAGTTACGAACAGTTGCAGGTACATCTAGTTTATGTAGATTATTAGCAAGCTTTGAATTTCTAATACTGTTTTTAAATAATAGATATACATCTCTTCCTATAATGCTATATTCATCATTTTCACTTTTATAAGATTTTAATTTTTCAACGTTTTCTTGTAATGGTGAATCAGTTAAGAGTGCTACATAAAGACATTCTGAGTCTGAGTGAGATTCAGCATCTTTTATTTGTTCATCAGAAAAAGGACAATTATTAATTATGTCTTCAAGCTCTGTAGAGGTTCTTAAAACAACTGTTAAGGAAATTTTAAAGGTTTTTTCAATCTCACGTTCTATTTTCTCTTTTATAATTTTTTTATCTTCACTTGATTTAAAAAGAACATTTCCACTTTGAATATATGTTTTTACCTCAAGAAGTCCAATGGATTCAAGTGCTTTTTTTAGCTCAGCCATCTTAATAATATTTTTGCCACCTACGTTAATGCCACGCAGCAGCGCAATAAATGTAGTCATTATTAAAAGCTCTCCTTTGTAAATAATTTGTTTGTTTTATTATACGGTATAGAATTTGTGAATACAATTATATATATATTAAATAATTGATTAGTTGGTATAGGAAGGATGGTACGATATTTATATAAAAGAAGAAATTTATTAAGAAGGTGCATATAAATGGAAGAAAAGCAGAAAGCAGGGGTTTTTAGTTATTATTTATTTTTATTTTTTGTAGCTTTTATTATGGATAGATTTTATCCAAATGTAGCTATGGTAGTATATGGATTTTTAGCTGTTCTATTACTTATTAATATCATTAGTTTAATAAGAAAGAAAAGTAAGAAATCAGATTGGCTATTTGTTTTAATTTTCTTTGTAATTATAGCTAATAGAGCAATAAACTCATGGTTTTATTCACAGGATCACCTAATTGTTGATACAGGTTATAAGGATATATTTGTTGCATTAATATTACTGTTAGCATTTATATTCTATATTTTTTATGGATACAAGGAAATTGATTCAAAAGAAAGTAGATTTAAATTTATAGCATTTTTGATACTAGCTATCATAGGGACAGGCTTATTCTTTGTGAATGATATAGTAGTGCCTATAATACAAGGATAGTAATTTAATAGTATGAGATATTAGACACTATATTTTCTGCAATAGATTTATAGTGTTTTTTATTTGGATTAAATATATATTTAGTGAAAATAATGGTAAAAAGGTGATACAATATTCATAATACATTTAATTGCGAAAGAGGTATTCAAGTGAACTATTACTTTGGATTTTCATTCTATGGACTAATAATCTTTTTATTACCTATGATACCTAACTTATTTTACTTTATTAGACCTGTTCCTTATACCTTAGGGAATAATGAAAATAAACATGTAATGTTAGATATTATTGAAAATATATGTAGAGTATTATTCTTTTCAATGCTTATATTAGTTGTAAGTAGGCAAGCAATTGAAGTTCATAGTACTTATATTATTTTGATAGCAATAATGCTACTTTTATACGATGTGTTTTGGGGATTCTTCTTTATAGGAAAGGTTAATTTAATTATTATTTTAGGACTGGCTATTTTTCCAGTAGCTTATTTTATATTAGCTGAGATTTGGCTTTATAACTATTTTGCAATTATCCCAACGGGACTATTTGGTATAGTTCATGTACTTATTAGCTATAGAGATTATGAGTTTAATAAAAAGGAGCATTAGTTATGATATCTATAGAGTATTTAGCTGATTATAGGGAGCATGTTGATACAGTATCAAACTGGCTTTGCACAGAATTTGGTGAAGAAAATAATTACGAATTTTTTCATAGTATTATTGAACGCAGCTTAATCAAAAATAAATTGCCTATAACTTTTATAGCATTTGATGACAACGAATTAGTTGGAACAATTGGGCTTTGGAGAAGCGATTTAGTAAGTAGACAAGATCTCTATCCATGGCTATCAGCTTTATATGTTAGAGAAGATTATAGAGGAAAGAATATTGGAAAAGAGTTACAACATTTCTTAATTGAATATTGTAAAAAGGCAAGTTTCAGCGAAATCTATTTATATACAGATCTTCACAATTATTATGAGAAAACTGGTTGGGAGTATCTTGAAGATGGAGTTGAATTCTCTGGTGGATATATGAAGATATATAAGAAAATAATAATATGAAATAATAATATGAATTAATAATAAAGATTAAAGGGGGAAGAGGATATGTATTGGATTTTGGGTATCATTATACTAATAATTCTATGTTTATTGGCTTGGTTTAATATTTCTTATTCACCAGTTAAAGCTGAGTTTAAGAAGTATATTCATGAAGAATTAAAAAATTCTAAAACTTTAAATGAGAATTTTACAGAAGAGGATATTAGAAATTTACCATTACCTGTACAAAAATATTTTCGTTATTGCGGATATATTGGCAAGCCAAAAATGGCAAACGTGAAGATATACTTTAAGGATGTAGATTTTGTACAAGCTTCAAGAAAGCTTAAAATAGAATATACTTTATGTAGTTTTGCGCACAAGCCAACGAGGTTTGCACTAATAAATACAAGTCTCATGGGAATCCCTTTTGAAGGTCTTGACTCATATAAAGATGGCGTTGGGGGAATGAAGGGACAAATAGCCAAGCTTATAACACTATTTAATGAAAGAGGAAAAGCTATGGATAAAGCTTGTCTTGCAACATATTTATCAGAAGGTCTAATAATACCTAGTGTTGCGTTACAGGATTTTGTTACGTGGGAAAGCATAGATGAAAATCACGCTAAAGCTACAATTACTTATTATGGAATAAAAGCTAGTGGAGTTTTCACCTTTGATGATAATGGATGCATGATACGTTTTACTACAGAAGATAGAGAATATAATGATGGTAAAGGTAATTCAAGAATCGAAAAATGGTCAGCTATTTGTGGTGAATATAAAGAGGTAAATGGGATAAAATATCCTTCAGTTCTACAAGGTGTTTGGAATTTTGAAAAAAGCGATCTTGTATACTTTGATGGTAAGAATATGAAGATTGAATACGATGTTAGGAAGTAGTAAAATGAGTGAAAAGTTTTTATGTTTAGTAGCAACATTTGATGAAGAAACAGAAATATATATGAAAGGAATTGAAAGAACCATAAATGAAACAGGTATAATAGGAAAACAGACTCCTAATCTACCTCATCATATTACTATGGCTTACTATGATACAAATCGTGAGGAAGAAATTAAAAAGTTACTTGAAGATGTATGTTTAGAAACAAAAAGTTTTGATTTATCTTTTAATCATATTGGATTATTTGATTTGGCAGTAATCTTTTTCGCACCAGATGTTAATCATGAATTACTAAGTTTACATGAAGAGTTTGATAAGGAATGCATTAATAATGACAAGGGATGGACTCCTCATGCAACAATTTTAATAGATAATGAGGAAAATATTCAAAAGGCAATTCCAATAGTAGCTAATAATTTTACGCAAATAAACGCAAGAGTGGAGAAAGTAAGTTTATATGAATTTTTCCCAACGAGGTTTATAGCTGAATATAATCTGCAGTAATTTATAAGAAAGTTTGAGGTGTTTATATGAGAAATATGAAGTCCTTTGAAGAAGTTAGTAAAAGCACATATAAGAAATTTACAGTTCCTTTATATGAAAGCTATTGTTTCTCTAATATTTTTGGAACCGTAAAGGATTTGTTTGGCATTGAAGCAGATAAGAAGCTACCAATTGATACTTTAGAAGGGCTTGAGACATCACCAAATAAAGTGGTATTTTTCTTAATAGATGCCTTTGGATGGAGCTTTTATGATAGATATAAAAGTCAGTCAAAGTTTTTAGGTAAGGTTGAAGAGAAGGGAGTCGTATCAAAGCTAACCTCTCAATTTCCTTCAACTACAACTGTACATGTAACAACAGCTTTAACTGGAGAAGCTATAAATGAACATGGACTTTATGAATGGTTTTATTATGAGCCAGTGGTAGAAGACGTAATAGTTCCATTTTTATTTAAAGAAGCTAGAAAAGACGGAATGCAAACCTTACAAGATAGAAATATAGATCCATCTAGCTTTTTGCCTAAAGAGAGTTTATTTAAGAATTTAAAAGAACATGGAGTAAAGACTACGGTTTATCAGCCAGAGAGAATAAATCAAGGAGCATTTACAGAGACAATGTGTAAACATGCTGAATTAAAGGGTTATGAGAATTATAAAGAGCTATTTGAAGGGTTGTCAAAGGATTTAGTAAAAGATAATGAAAAAGAATATTTCTATGTTTATATCCCTGAATTAGATACTGTAGCTCATAAAGAAGGAGACTCATCTAAAGAATTTCAGGCAGCTGTAAAAAAGCTATTTAAACATTTAGATTCTTTTTATGATAATGGAAAAAGTAAATTTGCTAACACAATGATAATGATAAGTGCAGACCATGGGCAAATAGAAAGTGATTTAAGTAAGAAGTACTATATAAATGAAATGATACCTGATATTGATAAATACTTAGTTAAAAATAGAAATGGGGATATAATGTCACCAACTGGCTACGCTAGAGACCTAATCCTTCATGTAAAAGAGGAACATTTAAATTTCTTAAAAGAACATTTGATTAAGGAACTAAAAGACTTAGCTGAAGTTTATACCTTTGATGAACTAGCTCAGATAGGCTTTTTTCACAATCCATCAAAAAGGTTAAAAGAAAGATGCGGTAACCTTATCATATTGCCAAGAGGTAATACTAACATCTGGTGGTATGAGAAAGATGTTTTCGAAATTATTTTTAAAGGGGTACACGGTGGAGCAAACAAAAAGGAAATGGAGATACCATTATTAGCTTATTTATTTCATTAATTTTTGGATTAAATTTCTAATTGACTATTGTATAGTTACCCTATATAATTACTTATACAGACACCAATTGAACATTCTTAATAGGTCTTGGAGTCATAAAAAATAGTATATAAAGACTGAGAGTAAGTTCAGTCTTACATAATAAATTTCTGAAATATTTGAAAAGCTCCTATTTTGAATCTACATTACAACAAAGGGAGTCTCATAAAATTAAGATTATATTAGGCCTATGGTGAGTCCCATATGATTTCTTTATTGAAAACATAACGGCAGTAGGAAAATAGAAGCTTATTTGCGGACACCCACCTATCAAGAGATAGGTCTCAAAATTGGAGAAACGGTATTTTGGACGCAATATGCAATTAGTGAACTACCTTATTTGGTAGTTCTTTTTTGTTTTATAGATGTTTTTGATAGCTTATTTCCTTAAATCTTCTTTTATTCTTTGCTCAGCGTAGCTTTCCTCATTTTTCATATTACTTAAACCCATATTAACTGGACCAAAGGCTAATAGTGTGTTTATTGGCTTAGAAGCTTCTTCTTTTTGCTCAAGATTTCTTTTTAAATAAATTCCTTCTTCAATTTCTATATCTTTCTCCTTATCTATCATTGTTACACCTCCATATAATTAGGAAACCAGTATAAAAATACTGGTTTTTATATTTATATATTTAATTAGATGTGATTAGTTGCTGGTTGAGAAATATTTTTAAGAGCTTCTTCAGCATTATCTTGAAGAGTAGGTTCTACAGAAATATCTCCAAGAGCAACTATACCAACAAGATTGTTGTTTTGAATAATTGGAAGTCTTCTTATTTGTTGTTCGCTCATTATCTTAGCTGCATCATGAACATCCATATCAGGGGTTCCTGTTACAGGTGTTGAAGTCATGACATCTTTAATTTTTTGAATACTTGTATCTTGGCCTGTTGCTACTGATCTTAGGGTTATATCTCTGTCTGTAACAACTCCAACTAAGTTTTGTTCTTGGCAAACAGGAATTGATCCAATATCGAATTGTTTCATCATTTGAGCAGCTCTTTCAACTGAATCTTCTTGATTTAAACTTACTAAATCTTTTGACATTATATCTTTTACTTGCATAACATTCACCTCCAAATATATATTTCCCAAGGTGAATGCTTTTTATTATTATAAATCTCCTCTTTTTATAAAAGAACTTTTTATAATTTCATTTCTAAATTCTCCAGATATACACATGGAAACTGCTTTCTTACCTAAAGTAGTTATATGAAAATCAATAGTAGATATATCTAAAAGCTTACTTATAGCTTGATTATCTTGGCCTATAATAAGTGGGACTTTGATGTTATTTTCTTTAAAAAATTTATAAATTCCAGCTGCAACTTCATCACTATTTGCAAATATGCAATCTATATTGTTTTTTAAACTATAAAAATATTGTCCAGCCTTATAGCCGTCCTCAAAATTTTTGCAATTGTTATATATTAACTTTGATGATAAGTTTTTTGAATTCCTTTGAAATATATTAAAAACTTTTTGCGAAGCTAAGCTAGAATCATAAGTTCTACTAAAGGTAAGGGCAAAGTTCTTATAATTTTTCTTTTTAAGCTCTGCTAATATAGGTTCATAGGCTTCAAATCTATTTATGTAAACAGAAGGAAGACTGCAGTCCCCTACATCTTCACAGCAAATAATTGGGCCATATTTTTTATAGTCTTCTATTAATTTAAAAGAATTTGCAGCAGATAGTATTATAAGACCATCAAATTCTTTTGAGGAAAACATTTTAAGATATTCAAGCTCTATTTCCTTATCATAGTTTGTAGGCAAAAAGGTAACTTTATAACCATCTCTAAAACCTTCCTCCATAATCCCACTTATTATCGCATCATAATAACTATTAGAACTACTATAAGGCACTATTATTCCAAGGTTAAAGCTTTTCCCAATACTAAGACTTACTGCCTTACTATTTGGAATATAATCATATTTTGATACTATTTCTAAGATTTTATCTCGAGTTTCTTTAGAAATTCTTGGTTGATTGTTTATTGCACGAGATACTGTAGAAACAGAGTAGCCTGATAGTTTCGCAATATCATAAATAGTTATCATGAACCTCACTCCTTGAACCATTAATATTAAAATAATTTTACTCCAAAAAGTTATTTAAAAAAAGTATTGACGCAGAACCCGTTTCGCAAATTATACTTAGGTTAAGTTAAATAAAGTACTTGAAATAATGTAATTAATAGGAGGAGAAAATGAAAAGATTATTAAGTTGTTTTGCAAGTGATTTTAAGAAAATGAGTAGAGACGAACTTAAACAAGCAATTTTAGCAAGTGAAGGAAGAACTGTTCTAGGGGAAACAGTGGTGACTGCAGCACCATTACTAGAAGGACTTACAAATGCTGAGGTAATGGCATCCTTTGGTGCCGATTTAATATTGCTTAATGAATATGATGTTTATGAAAAAAAGGTTCAAGGGTTAAATGAATGCCATAAAACCATTGATAGGTTAAAAGAAATGGTTGGAAGGCCAATAGGAATTAACTTAGAGCCTGTTGATGAAAATGCAACATTTATAGAAGATAAGCTAAATATTTCAAATGGAAGAAAGGCAACTAAAGAGACATTTATTGAGGCAAATAATCAAGGAATAGATTTTATTTGTTTAACAGGAAACCCAGCTACAGGAGTTTCAAATAGTGCTATTTTGAACTCAATTAATGTTGCTAAGAAATATTATAAGGGATTAATATTTGCAGGTAAGATGCATGGAGCAGGAATAAATGAAAAATTTCTTGATGTTGACATTATAGAAAGCTTTATAGATAAGGGTGCTGATGGAATATTAGTTCCAGCAGTAGGAACAGTTCCAGGAGTTCAGGAACAAGAACTTTATAATTTAGTTAAAAGAGTAAAAGCAAAAGGAGCTCTAAGTATAAGTGCAATAGGAACTAGTCAAGAAAGTGCAGATGTGGATACCATAAGACAATTTGCTTTGAGTAATAAAAGAGTAGGAATTGATATTCATCATATAGGAGATGGTGGATACGGAAGAATGGCAGACCCAGAAAATATAATGGCTCTATCTATAGTTGTTAGGGGGAAAAGACATACCTATTTTAGAATGTCACAATCATTAATGAGATAATTCCATAAATTTTATTGTGATATAATAAAGGCATATTACCCGGAAAATATTTAAGTCGGAAATATATATAAATTGCGGAATGGGATTAATAAGGAGGACAAAATGAGTAACATTGTATTTCTTAATTCAAGCAGAGTAAATTTTGATGACGCACTTGATTTTTCATCACTAGATAACTTAGGTAAAGTTACAAAGTATGAAGAAAGTGAGGGATTTGAAATCCTAGACAGAGTAAAGAACCAAGACATTGTAATTACAAAGGAACTTACAATAGGAAGAGAGTTAATAGAAAAGTTCCCTTCAAGTGTTAAATTAATATGTGAAGCTGGTACGGGATACAATAACATTGACATAGAGGCTGCAAAGGAGAGGAATATAGCAGTTTGTAATGTACCAGGTTATAGTAGCGAGGCTGTGGCTCAATTAGTGATTACATTTATATTAAGCTTAAGTTCATCTTTATCTGAGCAGCAAAGAATGATCGAAAATAATAACTATAGTAATTTCACCAAATACCTAGGGGTTCCTCATTTTGAAATTCAAAATAAAACACTAGGGGTTATAGGAGCAGGTTCTATAGGACAGCAAGTGATGAAAGTAGCTAAAGCCTTAGGCATGAATATACTTGTATATAATAGAAGTCATAAAGATTTAGGTGACTCAAGTATTAAGTTTGTAAGTTTTGAGGAACTACTTAAGAAGAGTGATTTTGTAACTATACATTGTCCACTTACTAAGGATACAAAGTATCTTATTGATAAGAGTAAATTAGAACTTATGAAGCCTTCAAGCTATATAATAAATACTGCAAGAGGAGCAATTATAAAGGAAGTAGATTTAATTGAGGCCTTAGAAAACAAAATAATTGCAGGAGCTGCTCTCGATGTTCAAGAGAGTGAACCACCAGAATTGAATAATCCACTTTTCAATAGGAAGAACGTTATTTTAACTCCTCATATTGGTTGGAAGTGCATTGAATCAAGACAAAGACTTCTAGATATTTTAGCTGAAAATATCGAAGCCTTTATAAAGGAAGAGTCTATAAATAGAATTTGTTAGTTAGAAGAATTAAGTAAATTACTAAAATATAAAGAAATTGTAGAATAACAAACATGTTTTAATGTTTGTTATTCTATAGAAAGTTCACCTTTGCCTATTATTGCTATACTAAAATTAGGGCTTAAAGTAATTAGGTTGAATTTTGGTGAGTTAGGAGCTAATTTTACAGCCTGTATTATTCTTAAATTTTCATCAGCAAATACTACAAAAAGCTCGGCATTTGGAGATATATTTTTAATATAATGTTCTGATTCAGCTGGAAAACTAAACTCTTTTGCGCTATATACACCTTGTTTTAAAGTAGTTGCAGCCGATACAGGAATAACGTTATTAATATTAATTATTATAGATAAAAAAATAAGGGTTTAAATAATAAGTTTTTTCATAGATATAACCGCCTTTCGAGATTATTACAAGATTTTAATTAGAATGGTTTATTTAAGTAATGGATATTTGACCATTGCCTAATATTACAATTCTATAATTAGGTTTTAAAGAAACTAAATTAAATTTTTTAGCTCCTGGTGGCATTTTTAAAAGCTGAAGTAGCACTTGTTTTTCATCATAGATCTGAACTAATACTTCATTTTCTTTAGATAGATTTACAGCAGAATAAAATTCACCTTCTGGAACATTTAAATCGGATAATTTATATACCCCTTCTTTAAATAGTGTAGTAGCAGATGCAGGTATCATTATATTAAATGAAATACATGAAAGAATAATAAAAAAAGCAATAAATCTTTTCATTAGCATAACCACCTCTTGAACTTAGTATGTTTAACAGTATTAATATGAGCTTAAATCAGCGTCTTTCTTCTGAAATAAACAATTCTCCAGAACCTAATATTACAAGTCTATAGTCTGGCTTTAGCGCAACTAAAGTAAATTTCCTTGAACCTGGGGGAATTCTTAAAAATTGTTGCACCTCTCTATCCCCGTTATAAATTTGAACAAATATATCACTATCTTTAGATAGATTTTGTGCTGTATAAAAGTTGCCAGCTGAAATGTTTAAGTCAGATAATTTGTATACTCCTTCTTTAAATATATTTACAGCAGAGATGGGGAGGATTGTATAAAGAAATGTGCATGAAAAAATCATGAAAAAAGCAAGGAATTTTCTCATCTACATAACCACCTTTCCAACTTATTATTTGTGTTAATTTATAAACTATACCCCAGATTCATAGAGTAATTCATTAATTTTAAAAGTCTGCAATATAAATAAATTATATTATTAGCAGATGCTAAACAATTAAAAAGGGGAATTAGAGTTATGGGAAAGAAAATAGATAAATTAATTTACTTAGAAGAGTATGTATTGGTAAATGGAATAAAACAATATCTTTTTCATTCAGGTACAAGCTATGATAATCCAGTAATGTTATTTTTGCATGGAGGTCCTGGAAATGCAGAATCAATATTTGCATATGCATTTCAGGACAAATGGGAGGATATTTTTACAGTAGTTCACTGGGACCAACGTGGGGCTGGAAAAACACTTATTAAAAATCCAGATAAACATCCAAACATTGATTTGCTTCTAATGGATTTAAATGAAATAATTCAATATTTAAAGAAAAAGTATAATAAGCAAAAGATAATATTACTTGGACATTCTTGGGGAAGTGTTTTAGGAAGTACCTTTATAAAAAAATACCCTAAGGATGTAGCTTATTACATTGGTGTTGGACAAGTAATAAGCATGCGTGAAAATGAACGTGTAGGATATGATAAAGTCAAGGAGTTAATTATAAGTGCTAATGATAAAAAGTCATTAAAAAAAATAGAAGCTATTAAAAATTATCCAGGAGATAAATATGATAGCGAATTTATGAAAAAATGTATTAAACTTAGAAGACTTCAAGGTAAGTATGATTTAGCGGTAAAGATAGGTCTTTCAATGACATTAATTGCATTCAAAAGTCCTATTTCTAAGCTATCTGATTTTTCAGCACTTCTAAAAGGGAATAAAGCAAATGAGAAAATAATAAGTTATTTGTTTAACTTTGATTTAAATTCAGAGACTGCAGAGTATAAAGTACCAATCTATTATGTATTAGGAGAAAATGATTGGCAAACACCCTATGTAATAGCTAAAAGATATTTTGAAAATATTAAGTCGCCATATAAAAAACTTTATTTAATACCTAATGCAGGTCACATGACTATGCTAGATCAGCCAGAATTGTTTTATAATGCACTAATTGAAATAAATAATCAGGAAAAATAAGTAGTTAAGGGACTTTTTGTTAGCAAAATTGCAAACAGAAAGTCCCTCTGTGCACCCAAAAACTTTTTAGGGCAAATATTTAGAATTTATATTAAATATAATGCATTATACACAAACAAATTAGTATCATTTTTGTAGTTAACTATAAGGGTTTAGCATGCTAATAAGGACAAATAAAGATTTAAGAGCACTAATATAAATAATTTATTATAGATATATAATCCTTCGACTATATACATATGTTATTACTTATAATAATGGTTTTTTATCATATAAGATAATTATATAAACTTATATAATCATACGACTATAAAGTGTTAGTACAAAAGCCTATATGATGTTAGCTATAATCCAATATGTTAAGTTTAGATATTACTATGATAAAAGATAACTTAAACCATAATAACACCATATCACTTCCATAAAGATTAGCTAATCTTTATCTGTCCTCTGATATTATATTAACCAGAATCACTTTAATTACACTGGAAAGTTGAGATAATAAACTGATAACATTAGCTATTAAATTTAAATTTTAGAAATTTGATTATTTTGAAGTAGGTATTTGTGTTCATTCTAGAAATCAAATATAATATCAATAAGCAATTGGATTAATTTGTAAACTTGAATTTTGGAGGTGAGTGTGATTAGCAAAAAGAAAAAGTTGCTTTTTATTATAATAACTATAATAGTATTTTTATCCGCTATAACTTTTATAGCCATTCATTTCAATAGTATTAAGTATAAAGAAGTGGCCTATATAGAGATAATTCAACAAAAGGATGGAGAAAAAATTATTCTTTCATATAAAAATATAATAGATAAGTATATGAAAGCTTTAAATGATAAAAAGAGAACTAATAAGAAGCTTGATATAAGTTCACCTGATTATCTAGTTAATATAAATTATATAGATAAATCAAAGGAAGAATATAATTTGTGGATAGGTGAAAATGATACTGCGCAAGGAGTCTTAATGAAAGGCAGTAAAGTTTGGTTTATAAATAAAAATTCAAATATTATTTTAAATGATATTTTAAAAAATAAGGTTAATACAATTAGTTTAGAAGAGGTACAAGATATTATATCTAGCTATTTAAACGCATTAACTCAAAAGGATTTGGAAGATTTAAAGAAATATGGAACGGAAGATTTTACAAAAGGACTTAATGAAGCTGGAGTAGCATATCTTAGAAAAACTATTAAATCTGCAAAATTATTAAATGCTAAAATCAACACTTTTGATAAAGATAAAGTTTTAATTGACTCAGAAGTAGAGATTATCTGCTACGACAATGCACAGACAGCAGGTGATTGGATTCCTGGAAAATCCATTTCTACTAAGCAATTTGAACTAATTAAGGTAGAAGGTAAATGGAAGATTAATTCATGGGGGTATTAATGCAATGAATAGGTTAGAAGAAATAAGGAAGTTAATAAACAATATTTTAATAGAAGGTAATATATCAGAGGAGAAGAGTGGAGTATTTGCACACTTATATGGTGTATCAAATACATGTAGTTTACTAGCACTTAAGCGTGGATTAAATGTTGAGATTAGCGCAGTTATTGGAATGCTACATGATATTTCTACTTATAAAACTCATTATACTCCAGAGCATGGTATATTAGGGGCTATAGAAGCAAAAAAAATCTTAGAAGAAAGTAAGCTATTTAATGAAAATGAAATAACTATTGTTTGTAGTGCTATAAGTAAGCATAGCAACAAAAATGATATTGATAATGAATATGATGAAGTATTAAAAGATGCTGATGTTTTGCAGCATTATTTATATAATACAAGCTTTGAAGTAAATGAAAAAGAAAAGGATAGATTAAGTAAAATATTAAGTGAACTAGGTATAGTTTCAAGTGTTTAATTATGACTTTTCACTAAAATAATAAATTGTTGAATATAAAGTAGAGCCAACAAGTTTTATCATAATATCAGACATAGTATCTTCAAGTCCGCCAGCAGCCATGCTGGTTTTAAGAAAATAATCACCAAGATACTCAAAGATTTCCCATAGGGTTCCTAGAGTTATAGCAAGACTAAAAGCAAATATGATTTTAAAAAGGAGATATCTTTTTTCAGTAGCTTCAGAACCTTTATCAAAATTTCCTTTTATTAAATAAAATCCTGTTAAGGTTGCGTAAAAACCAAATACACCATGAAGTAGTAGATCCCACCACCAAAACATAGTATAGAAATCTATAATTTCACCTAAATATTGAGCTGAAAAGATAAAAATTACTGTAACTAGCTTAAAGCTAGGAGGTAAGGATATATTTTTGCTTTTAAGAATAGCTGATATGATAAAAGGTAGAAAAAGACATACAAAGGCTAAGCCACATAACGCTAAGTCACCCCATTTAGCAGAAAATATGGTAGTTACAGCTGTGATGAGCACTATTATTTCAAATATTAAGGTTAATATTATTGGCGTTCTATTCTTATATGTATTATCCATGACCTAAATCCTTTCTTAGCTTCATATGGGCCTACATATAGTAATGTGTCAATAATAATTACTTTTTATACAAAGTTAGAAGTAAGAAGGATATATTAAAAAATGACAAAGGAATCTTGTTATAAATTAGTACAAGATTCCTTTTAGTTTAGGTTGATTAACTGGAAGAATTCAATATGGGTACTTATACATATAAACCAAATTATTGTCTTTATCAAAACCGCTTAATGATACTAAATTGCCACCTTTATTATCAGAATTCCAATAAAATATAAACATTTTACTTGAATTAATAGAATAATCCCAAATAGTTTCCTTATTATTTATTTCAGAATATAATCTTACCGAGGTTATACTTGGATCATTTACATATCCAAATACATAATTTTTAGTTACATGCTTAATAGTTGCTGTTCCCTCAAAAGATTGAGTAATTTTTTCTGAAGTATTTATTGGAAGAACGTAAGTGTAACCAGAAGGGTACCATTTTACTATCTTTTTCTCTACAGCAGTTATTGAAATCCAGTTTTTATATTTACCTAAATATATTTTCCCATAATCTAATGAGATTTCTTTTTGGGTTTCAGATGGACCATAATGTTCATTTGTCTCAGAATCCCTTAGTGCACCTTTGGCTGAGAAGCTACCATAAGAAAGTAAATAAAAATGAATGCATATGAGCAGAAGAATTAATGCAATTATCCATTTAATAATATCTGGCAGTTTGTCTTTTATATTCATATGCTTGTACTCCTTGAACAAGGAATCTTCATTTCAAAGGTTCTATCATATAATTGAAGCTTTAGTGTAATATCTTTGCTATTTGAATTGATATAGTTATAAGAAATTAAATCCTCTTGGCCAAAGAGTTTTCCTTTGCTTTCTCCACTACGACTAATATATTTATTACCCTTATCATCATATAATTCTATCGACTGAAAATAAAAGTTTCCTCCTATTTTTTTATGCTTATAGCTATATCTTAAGTAAGTATTTTCATCTGTACATGTTATTCTTTGAATTGTCAAAACATCATTATCGATTTTTAAGCTCTTATTAACTTCGATATCATATGCAGTACCTTTTTTTATTTTATCCTTTAATTCAGCATTATCTAAGTATTTCCCAGAGGGTATACTTGTGAGTATTATTGGGATTAATAAAATAATACAAATAACAATGATAGTTTTTCTAACTCTTTTCAATATAATATCCCCCTTAGGTTTAATAATTAAAGATTAATCTTATCAATATTTATTAACAAATTATAACATTTTATTACATATATTGTATATATGTATATTGTATATATGTATATTGCTTTTTGTATTACGCATAATAAAACTGAAAGGTGGTTACATGATGAAGAAGGTTAGAGTTTTATTAATAGTTTTATTAAGCTTATTCTTAAATATATTTGTGGCAATACCTGTGCTTGCGAGTCCAGCAACTACTTTTAAGGAAGGGGTTTATAAAATATCTGATTTAGAACCATCCCCTAATAATTTATATACAATTGAAAACATTTCTCCTAAGAAGAGTATTTTTATATTAGTTGCTAATGAAAATCAAGTGGCTATGCAAATTATAAAATTAGAGCCTGGCACACAAAAATATGATTTGAGACCTATGAAGCCTGAGTATAGAATTCTATTAATTGGCAATGGAGAGGCTCGTATTCTTCCTAAAACATGATTAAGATAAAAATGTAATAAACAATAGAATTGAAAGGTGGATTTATAATGAAAAAGTTTATCATTTCATTAATGTTTTTATTATTGTTAACCTCTAATATTGCTAATGCATCACCTGCAGCTAGGGCTACTAGTAATACTTTTAAGGAAGGGGTTTATAAATTATCAGATTTTATTTATTCGCCTACCAATATGTATAATCTCAAAAATGTTTCATCAAGTAATACTGTATATTTGCTTATATTTGATGAAAGTCAAGCAATAGTGCAATCTATAAGACTAGAACCTAATTCGCCTTATTATAATACAATATCACTTAGGCCAGACGATAGACTCGCTATATTAGGTAATGGAGAAGTATATATAGCACCGAAGACATCTTAAAAACACTTTCATATAAAGTGTTTTTTCTTTATGCATTGTAGTAAAAGAACTATACTTGTTTAAAGTAATGTGCTATTATACCATTTGTATATAATATAGGTTTAATCGTAGTTGATTAATTAAAAGGGAAGCTGGGTGAAAATCCCTCACGGTCCCGCCACTGTAAAAGAGTAGTTCTTATAAAATATGTCACTGAGATATCTCGGGAAGGCTTATAAGAATGTAGATACTTAAGTCAGGAGACCTGCCTATATTTTGAGAAAAATAACTCTACGGATGATAGGGGGTATTTGTAATGATAAATGTTTATATTTATTTTCGCAATTAAGCCTCTTGACAAATAAGTTAAGGGGCTTCTTAAATGAAAATATTATATAAAGGATGGAAAACTTTTTGGAGACAATAAAATCAAATATACAAGAAAAGAAATATTCAGGATTCATTAGATATATTATTGCTGTATTAGCATTGCATATCATAGGTATAGCATTATTGATAACAGGAGTTAGCAAGTATCCACAAATAATTGGTATGGCAGTTCTTTCTTATACTTTAGGACTTAGACATGCTTTTGATGCAGATCATATAACTGCAATAGATAATACAGTAAGAAAGCTGGTACAAGAAAGACAAAATCCAAAAGGAGTAGGCTTTTTATTTTCCTTTGGACATTCAACAGTTGTAATATTAATGGCTACTCTTACAGTTTTTGCTGTAAAGTGGACGGAAAACAGTATGCCAAAGTTTCAAAAGTATGGAGGGGCTGTTTCGCTTGCAGTTTCAGGCAGTTTTCTTCTCATTATTGGATTAGTTAATCTATTCATGTGGAAGGATATTTTTAAAACCTTTTTAAAAGTAAGAAAAGGCACTTATAAAGAAGAAGAGCTTGATTATGAAGATACTAAGGGCTTTATTAATAAACTAACTGGAATTGTGTACAAGTCTATAAGCAAAGGATGGCATGTGTATATATTGGGGTTCCTTTTTGGACTAGGGTTTGATACTGCAACTCAAGTTTCTCTTTTAGCAACTTCAGCAACTGCAGCAAGTCATGAGATACCAATTCTTGCTACACTATCTTTCCCAATCTTATTTACAGCAGGTATGAGTTTAATGGATACAGCAGATGGTTTCTTTATGTGCACGGCATACGAATGGGTTTTCTCAACACCAATTCGCAAAATTTATTATAATCTGACCATTACTGGACTTTCAGTAATTGCAGCTTTGTTTATTGGATTTATTGAAATAATACAAATGATAACACCAATACTTGGACTAGATAATGAATTTTGTAACTTCATTAGTAACTTAGATTTTAATATAGCTGGTTATATTTTAGTAGGATTATTTATAGTGGTATGGGGAATATCCTATGCCGGTTGGAAGATACTTAATATTGGAGAAAGATAGAATTATTTGTAGGAACACAATATGAATAGTATAATTGGATTAACATTAACAGTAAATTGGGGTGGCTATTTTGAAAATAGAAAAAGTAAATCTAGAAAATATGGAAGAGGCAATAAAGTTATCAATAGAAGTTTTTAATAGAGAACAGCATATTCCTGAAGAGTTAATTCCAATAAGAGAAGAACTGGAACCCATTTGGTGGTGTGGAAAATTAAATGGAGAGATAGTTGCTGTTGTTGCAAGTTGGAAAGAACATGGGGAATGGCATTGGGGAAGGTATGCTGTTGATAAAAAATTGCGCGGAAAAGGTTTAGGTAAGAATATTGCATTATTTTCACTTAATGAAGTCTTTAACCTTGGAGCAGAGGAAATATATATTGAAGCAAGAGACATAACTTTAAAAATGTTAGAAAAGTTCGGCTGCGAAGTGATTGGAAATGCAGAAGATTTTTATGGAGATAGGGTAACGCCTATTGTATTAAAAAAGAATAAATTTATAGAAAGATAAAGAATTAAGAGGAGCCTTTTTATATCTAAGGCGCCTCTTTTTTATAGGCTATTTAAGTTTTTCATTAATCATATTTTCTACTAAGTCTAAATAATCTCCATCATATTCGATTACTTTATTTGCAATAAGTAGTGCTATACCATGTACTAAACTCCACATAGACAGGGTATCTAAGTAATACATATCTTTTTTAGTTGATATGGAACTAAGGTAATTCTCACAACATTTTTTGAAAATATGGAAAGGAGAATTATCAAGATGATGTAACTCATTATTGCTAACAAGTATTGGATATTTATGTTCAGTAAGAAACATAAATTTTAGGTATTCAGGATTTTCTACCATAAACTTAACGTAGGATTTTCCCATCTCAAGAATTTGAATTTTAGGATTATCAGGATATTTTTCTGTAGATTCTAATAAAGAAGCAGAAAAAGCCTGCCAAACTTCTAAAGCTATTGAGTTAATCAAATCTTCTTTATCTTTAAAATGCTTATAAGGTGCAGTATGGCTTACACCACACATACTAGCCACTTTTCTTAATGAAAATCCTTCAAAACCTTCTTTATTTAAAAGTTGTAGACCATTTCTTATCATATCTTCTTTTAATGTACCATGATGGTAGTTATCTTTTGCCATTTAATTTTTCCTCCAAAATAGTTTCTAAAAAAATTATATCATAAAATGTTGACAGTGTAAACTTAGTGAAATATAATACAAATATAAAGTTTACAGTGTAAACATACTAAAAGGAGGATAACTATGAATATATTGTTAGTTAGTGATGGTGAGGGTACAAATAGTGTGGGAGAAGAACTTCAAGAAGAGTTACTTAAAAAACTTAGTGAGAGTAATTATAGTTATAAATACTATAATGTTAAAGATGAGAAAATGAATAAATGTGTAGGCTGTTTTAATTGCTGGTTAAAGACACCGGGACTATGTGTTTTTGATGATATAACTAGAGATATAAGCAGAGATGAGATAAATAGCGACTTGTATATCGTCTTAAGTGAAGTAAAATATGGATGCTATAGTCCTAAAATAAAAAGAGTATTAGATCGTGGTATATGCAAAATCCTCCCTTTCTTTAAAGATGTCAATGGTGAAATGCATCATGCACCTCGTTACGAGAAATATCCAGAGCTTGTTTTTGTTGGTTATGGTAGTGATATTTCCGTTAATGAGGAAGAGACATTTAAGGGATTAAATCAAGCAAATGCTATAAACTTTCAAAAGGATAATGCAGAAAGCTATGTATGTAGAGAGACAGCAGAAATTGAAAGTTTAGTAAATAGTATATTAAGCTACATTAAGGTTATGGGAGGGGAAAGATAATGAAAAAATTATATTTTGTTAATGGAAGTCCAAGAGGTAATAATAGTGCGTCTAAGTTTTTTATTGATGAACTTACTACGCTTATCCAACCTGAAAATGTTGAAGTAAATCATTGTGTCATAAATAATAAGGTGAATTATGAAGAACTTGCAAGTTCAGATATATTAATAATTACTTTCCCGCTGTATGTAGATTCTTTGCCATCAACAGTAGTTGAGTTTTTGGTTAATTTAGAAGAACAAGCTAAGATTATTAGAAAATCTGTAAAAGTTTATGGTGTAGTTAACTGTGGATTCTTTGAGGGAATACAAACTAGGTATGCTCTTAAAATATTAGAACATTTCTGCAATAAAGTAGGTTATGAGTGGAGATTTGGTGTAGGAATTGGAGCTGGAGAATTTATGAGAGGGACTAAAGATATTATTCCTTTTAATAGCGAAATCAAAAAAGATGCATATAATACATTCTTAGAAGTAAGTGATGATATTTTAAATAATTCAAATCAATCAAAAGATAATTTTTTTATATCCCCGAAACTACCTAGGGAGATGTTTTTTTCAGAGGGACAAAAAAATTGGGTGGAAGCTGCCAGAAGTATGTCTGTTAGTGAAGAGAAGTTATATGATAAGCCTTTTATAGAGAGTGTATAATTCATAAATAAATTTTTATAAATAGAGTGTGTGGGAATACTGCATACTCTATTTTTTACTTTACAAAACAAATAAAGATGTATACAATGATTTACATAGAGTAAACCATTTACTAACTGTAAACAAAGGGGGATAATAATGTTCAAACTACATGAAAAAAAGGGGTTTCCTTTATTTATATTGATGCTTAATTTATTTATTGCTTTATTGGGACAAGGTATGGTCATTCCAATATTACCTGACTATCTTAAGCAATTTAATGTTGCTGGAGCGGCTGCAGGATACCTAGTTGCAGCCTTTGGAGCAGCGCAATTCATCTTTTCACCTATTGGTGGAAGACTCTCAGATAGGCATGGTAGAAAAATAATGATACTATCAGGCTTATCTTTAACTGTTATTGCTGATTTTATATTTGCAATTTCACATACTTTAATGCTACTCTATATAGCCCGCATTATCGGGGGAATTGGGTTAGGAATAATGGTTCCTTCTGTTTTAGCATATGTTGCGGATATAACTACGAGAGAAACTAGAGCAAAAGGGATGGGTTACATAAGTGCTGCTATGAATTTAGGTATGGTATTAGGACCTGGAATTGGAGGTATAATAGCTCAATTTGGATTACGAGTGCCATATTTTTTAGCCTCATTTTTAGGACTAATTTCAACATTACTAACTATAATACTTCCAGAAACTCTTCCAATAGAAAAAAGAAATATTTCAAAGTCATCAAAAAATCAGGAGTCAATCATTAAACAGCTTACAAGGTCATTTCATATGTCATATTTTAAATACTTGTTATTAATTCTTGTTATGACTTTTGGGTTGGTTAGTTATGAAACAGTTTATTCACTTTATGCAGAGTATAAATATGGATTTAATTCTCAATATATCTCTATATTGATTACACTGGGAGCTGCCATTGGGATTATGACTCAAGTATGGCTTTTAGATAAGGTGGTAACTAGATTCGGAGAATTTAAATTGATTAGGTTTTCTTTGTTAATGACATCAATTGCACTTTTATTAATGATAGTGAAAGTTAATTTTATTTACCTTCTAGCTGTATCTTCCTTATTTTTTACATTTAATTCATTTTTAAGGCCAACTGTAAATACATTGTTATCAAATGAAGCTAAGAGTGATGAGCAAGGTTTTGTTTCTGGATTAAATACTACTTATACTAGTATGGGAAATATAATCGGACCAATAATGGCAGGAAACCTTTTTGATATTAATTTTAATTTGCCATATGTATTGGGTGCATTAATTCTTTTTGGTACAATATTCTTAACTAAAAAAGATAAAGATGAGGTTATATAAAATGAGTGATTCATGGCATGAGAATTTAAAAAGTAAAAATCGAGTTGAGATTATTTCAGCAGCAAGAGACTTATTTCTAGAAAATAATTTTTTTAATGTTAGCGTGAAGGATGTTTGTAACTTAGCAGGAGTAAGCAGAGTTACTTTTTATAAACATTTTAAATCCATAGATGAATTAATATTTGAAGTGCAAATGAATGTTTTGGATAATATGATGGAATATATAGTTGTTAGAGATGATAGTGATGTTAGTGGATTGGAAAGACTTAAATTAATACTTAATGCATGGATTGAATTTGCAAAAGAGCATAGAGAGCACATGAAATTTATTGTTTTATTTGACCTTTATTATGATTCCTATGATTCAGATGAAGAACTTAAAAACAAATATGTGAATTTTGTGAGTAAGGAAAGCCAAAAGTATTTTCTGAATTCAGCAATTAATAAAGGAATAAGTGATGGAACACTAAGAAAAGATATAAATCCAACTAGAACTGGTTACTATATATTTCAAACAATAATGGGAATCCTGCAAAGAATGAGCTATACTAAATTGCCTGAAAATAATGATGATATTACGTTTGATGATATTTCTTCGTCTGTATTAGAGATGATCATAAATTCTATTAAAGCAGAAAATACAAAAATATGATTTTGAATTGTATTGAACGTCTGGGTAAATAATGTTTATCCAGGCTTTTTTATGTTTAAGATTATTTAGTCATTAATTAATAAATGTTAAGCACAGATAAACACTTACACAAAATGGTAACAATTTAATTATTTTTGTTAATTGTGAAATAGCATAAAGCGTGATTAATCCCTGTCTCTTAGAGAATTATTCATGGGTTGGAAAAAATTAATTTGTAGTTAAATCTATCGAAAGATACTTTTCATACGATATATATTATGGTAAGATATCTATATCATAAATCAACAAATTTGTACTAAAATATACAAATTTCGGGTTTGAAAAATACATAAATACTGAAGGGGTGAGAAGATGGACATATTTCTATTGATTGGTATTGTTGTTGGGTTTTTTGCGGTTCTGACAGGATTACTTTTAAAAGGTGCTAGTGTAGCTATACTAGTAAATGGAGAAGCAGTAATAGTTATACTTGTAGGTACTATGGCTGCAGTAATGAATGCTTATACTTCAAAAGAATTCTTAAATATGCCAAAGCTATTTGGAGCTCTTTTTAGTAATAAAGTAAAGCAAGATCCAATAGACATCATAAACCTAATAATCAATTTAGCGCAAGAAACTCGTAGAAATGGATTACTATCTCTAGAGACTAAAATTCAAGAGATGGAAGCAGGTTTCATGAAAAGGGGTTTAGAGATGGTAGTTGATGGTGTTGAACCTGATATTTGTAGACAAGTCCTTGAAGGTGAAATTCAAGCTTTGGAAGAAAGACATAGAGTCGGAGCTTCCATGTTTACTACAGCAGGAGGAACGTCTCCTACTCTTGGAGTTTTAGGTGCAGTTATAGGATTAATAGGTGCACTAGGAAACCTAAATGATACTGAAAAACTTGGAGAATCGATAGCTTCAGCTTTCGTTGCGACACTTTACGGTATTTTCTTTGGTTACGTTATTTGGCATCCATTTGCTTCAAGACTTAAAAGAAAGTCAACAGTAGAAGTAAGTAATATGGAATTAATGCTAGAGGGTATTTTATCTATACAAGAAGGTATAAATCCAAAGGCAATTGAACAAAAATTAGCAAGTATGTTGAGTCCAAAAGAAAGAAAAAGACTTGAAGAAGGTAGTAGCACTACTGAAAATTAATTGAGAGGAGGCCAATGATGAAACGTAAAAAAGAACATCATGAAGAACATGTTGATGAAACCTGGCTTCTTCCATATTCGGACATGCTGACACTTCTATTGGCACTTTTCATAGTAATGTTTGCAATGAGTCAAGTAGATAACAAAAAACTCGCAAGAGTAAGTCAAACCTTCAATGCAATTTTTGCTGGTGGTAAAGGTGTCTTGGTGGAAAGTGGCGGAGATACTCCTGGGACAGCTGAAGTAACAAATAGTATAATGGAACAAGACAAGATGGCTGATATTAAAGCAGCCTTAGATGAAGAAATTAAAAGCAATGGATATGATAATCAAGTAAAAGTGAATCTTGGTGCAGAAGGATTAAGTATTAACATTCAAGATACTGTTCTTTTCAATTCAGGTGAAGCGGATGTAATAGAAAAATTTAATCCAGTGCTTTTACAAATATCAAGTATGATAAAAGACTTAGATAATGAGATAAGAATTAGTGGACATACTGATAATATACCGATAAAGAATGCAAAGTTCCGTTCAAATTGGGACTTAAGTTATATGCGTGCCTCAAATGTTATGGAATTTTTCGTTAATAGAGGTAATGTTGCACCTGAGAAATTTTCAATTGAGGCAGATGGTGAATACAGACCTAAATATGACAATTCCACAGCCGAAGGAAGGGCTAAAAATCGAAGCATAGACATACTAGTAGTCCGTAAATATGCGCTAAATGATAAAAAATCAGAATAGTTATTTATGGAGGAAATATATGAGTGAGGTTGAAAGGAAAGAAGCAATAAATACAATAGTTAATTTTCATACAATATTTCAAAAGGAAGTTCTAGATTTATTTCCATACTGGGTTTCAGGACTCAGCCCACTATTATCAAGGGCCCTTATTGAAATATACAATTCTCAAGATATAACTCCGTCTATTTTAAACAAGAGATTATCAATTACAGTTCCGAATACTAGTAGATGTTTACAACAATTGAGCGATTTGGGCTATATAGTTAAAATTAAAGATAAGGCCGATAGAAGAATTACACATATTAAACTTACTGAAAAGGGACTAGCTTTAGTTGGAAAGTCTATTGAAATTATGGAGAGTATATTATTAGAGAAACTAAGTGTATTAGAAGTGGGTGAGATTGTTAAGCTTTCGGAGGCATTTACAACAATCAAAGATTTACTTGAAAAGATAGGTAAGTCTAGCCCTAAAATATACGAAGATAAAAAAGCATTTTAAATATGTAAATTAAGTTATTAAGGCTGCATTATATAGTTTATAATGCAGCCTTAATTCATTTTTAGGTAGTCAAATTAATATTGCACTACCTATTTATATTATTCACTTGTATAGATAAAATAAAATCATCAATCATAATCTTAAAGCTTTCTTCAATGCTAACTGGTCCTTGCAAATATCCTACTGAATGTAGTGTAACGAAACCGTGTAGCAGGCTTCTTAATATTCTACTTTTATGAACTTGAAGCTCATCGTCTTTAACGTAATAGCTTAAAATTTGATGGACTATATTCTTAGTTTCGTTAGCTAAATTTATAACTTCTTCATCTCTAGTCTCTGGTATATTTGTAAAAAGCCAATAGGCAGTTTTATTTTTCAGGGCAAAATCCCTATATGAATTAGCAAATTCCCTAATGGCATCTTCGCCACTTCTCCCAATTAATTTTTGCATTAATGTAATATTAAATTTTTTTAAAAGATATATGGTCATTTTTGTTTTAAGATCATCCATATTAGTAAAATGATTATATAATGAAGGATATTTTATACCCAATTTCTCAGCAATTTTAGGAAAAGTAACTTTACTAAGACCAATCTCATCAGCTAATGAGAAGGAAACTTCTATTATTTTCTCTTTGGTTAAATTACGTTTCTGCATACCCTATCTCTCCTTGTAATTTCAAAGTATAGGAATAGTTTAACATTATATAATGTATTAATCAAACTATAAATAATAGTTTACAAACTATAAAATATAGTTTATTATTATTTTCAGAAGGAATATATTCTGACTTTGATTTATTTAATGGAGATGAAATATTATGGAATTATGGAAAAGAAACTTAATGGTTTGCTGGTTTGGAATGTTTGTAACTGGAATAGGGATGAGTCAGATTGCGCCTATACTACCACTTTATATAAAACATCTTGGAGTAGGAAATACAAATTCAATTACACAATTATCAGGAATTGCATTTGGAGTTACTTATGTAATATCAGCTATTTTCTCACCAATTTGGGGACAAGCAGCTGATAGGTATGGTAGGAAGCCAATGTTACTTAGAGCAAGTCTTGGTATGGCTATAATTGTTGGATTAATGGGTTTTGCACCAAATGTCTATGTACTTATAGGATTAAGGCTATTGCAAGGAGCAATTACAGGATATAGTACTGCCTGCACTACATTAATAGCTACCCAGACAGAAGAAGCACATGCAGGGTATGCTTTAGGTACACTTTCTACAGCAAATATAGCAGGATCGCTTTTAGGACCAACTATTGGTGGATTTATTAGCGATTATATAGGATTTAAAAGTGTATTTTTTATAACTGGAACATTACTATTTATTGCATTTATTACAACTTTATTTTTTGTAAAGGAGTCATTTAATCCTGAAGATAAAAAGCCTCTTAGCATAAAGGAAGTATGGAATAGCGTACCTGAAAAGGGATTAACTATAACTATGTTCATAACCTTTCTTATTTTAACAATAGCGCTATATACCGTTGAACCAATTATTACAGTTTATATTTCAGAGTTATCTAAGAATGCTAATCATATTGCATTACTTGCAGGTATTACCTTTTCAGCTTCTGGTCTAGCAAATATAATAGCTGCTCCAAAGCTTGGGAAACTTTCAGACAAAATAGGTGCTCATAAAGTTATACTGGTTGCATTAATTGCTGCAGGGATTATTTTTATACCTCAAGCATTTGTAAAAAATCCATGGCAATTAATGATATTACGTTTCTTATTTGGATTAACAGCGGCTGGGCTTATACCTTCTGTGAATATACTGGTGAAAAAAATAACTCCAACATCTCTTACTGGTAGAGTATTTGGGTTTACTACAGCAGCAGGATATTTAGGAGCATTTGCAGGTGCAGTTCTAGGAGGACAAATTGCAGCGTGGTTTAGTTTCAAATATGTTTTCTTTATTACAAGTGCACTGTTATTTATTAATGCAGTATTAGTATATTTAAAGGTGTATAAAAAGCTTGATTTAAATTAGTAATAATATAAAATATAATAAATTTATATGAAATAGAAAGATTGGAGATTTAATATGAAAATTGAATGGTTTGGACAGGCGTGTTTTATGATAACTTCGGAGAATGGAACTAAGGTACTTATGGATCCGTTTAATAAAATGTTAGGGTATGAATTACCTGAAATTGAAGCAGATATAGTATCTACAAGTCATGAACACAAAGATCATAACAATGTTGATGCAGTAAAGAGTAGTTTTGTACTTATTAATAAGTTGGGGGCTTTTAATGAAAAAGGTATAAAAATTAAAGGAGTGGAAACTTTTCACGATAATGAATCAGGAGCTAAGAAGGGAAAAAATACAATATACAATTTTGAAATAGATGGGTTAAATGTATGTCATTGCGGA
Source organism: Clostridium sp. 'White wine YQ' (assembly GCF_028728205.1). Lineage (NCBI taxonomy): Bacteria > Bacillati > Bacillota > Clostridia > Eubacteriales > Clostridiaceae > Clostridium > Clostridium sp. 'White wine YQ'. The sequence continues at coordinate 1,645,835 of NZ_JAQYUU010000001.1, read as the reverse complement.
GATCTTGGACATATTTTATCAGAAGAGCAAGTAAAAGAAATAGGCAAAGTGGATATTCTATTACTTCCTGTAGGTGGTGGATTTACAATAGATGCTTCAAATGCAAATAAAGTAAGGAAGCAACTAAATCCAACAGTTATTATACCAATGCATTATAGAACAAAGGCATTAGGAATACTAGGGCTTGTATTTGCAAAAGTTGATAAGTTTATTAAAGTTTCTGGGCTTAAGTCACATGAATATGCTGAACTTAATGTAAATAAAGAGAATATTAAAGAACATGAAGGTATTGCTGTTCTTCAATATAAGTAATTCAGACTTTAATACCCCTTGACAAAGTTCTTTCCATTTATTATACTTTATAAAAATAAAGGCTATGAAGAGAAGAGTAGTTATTATTGAAACTTACAGAGAGTTCCTATTTTGCTGAGAGGGAATGGTGGATATTTTAATGAAACAAGGCTCGGAGCTGCATACGGATCTTATTTAAAGATAAGTGATGATATGACGTTTGTTCACGTTACAGAACTAGAGTATATTTGTACTTGATAAGGTTAGTATGGCGACATACTAATAAAATAGGGTGGTACCGCGATAGATTCGCCCCTACAAAAATTTATTGTAGGAGGTGTTTTTTTATCGCTTTTTTCATTTATAACATAAATTCATTTTTGAAAGATAAACTAATTATTATTTTAAGGAGTGTTTATTATGGAAGATAGAAAAATAGAAAGACCAGTATTCCCTAAGAAAGCAGTAATAACTTCAGGTATGCCCTATGGAAATAAAGAATTACATTTTGGACATGTAGGAGGCGTATTTGTACACGCTGATACATTTGCAAGATTTTTAAGAGATAGAATAGGTTCTGAAAATGTTATATTTGTATCTGGAACAGATTGCTATGGTTCTCCTATATTAGCAAGTTATAGAAAGATAGTAGATGAAGGGGAATATAGCGGAACTATAGAAGACTACGTTAGAGAAAATCATGAAAAACAAAAAGAAGTATTAGATAAATATGAAATGAGCCTTAATTTATATGGCGCTTCAGCTCTAGACAGAGCAGGAGAAATTCACAAGGAAGTATCAGAGAATATATTTAACAAACTATACGAAGGTGGATATTTAGTTAAATTATCATCACCGCAATTTTATGATCCAGATAAAAAGGTTTTATTAAATGGACGACAAGTTGTAGGTAAGTGTCCAATTGAAGGATGTGCTTCAGAAAAAGGATATGCAGATGAATGTGATTTAGGACATCAATATATGCCTAGTGAACTTATAGATCCTAAAAGTATATTATCAGGGAAAACGCCTGAATTAAAGGATGTTACTAATTGGTATTTTAAGTTAGATGAATATAATAATCTATTAAATGAAGATGTTAATTATTTAAGAAACAATTCAAACTGGCGTAAGTATTTATTAAATACAATTGAAGAGTTTTTAAAACCACCAATTATTTATGTAAAACGTAAGCTGTTAGAAGGAATATCAGATCTTGAAGATAAGCTACCAAAACACACAATAATTGATGAACCCAAAAAACCTTCTATTTCATTTGTATTTGATAATTTAAATGATAGAGATAAGGCAAGAGAAGTATTTGATAAACTAGGAATTAGATTTAGAACCGGCAAAACCTTAGTACCATTTAGATTATCAGGAAATGTTGAATGGGGCATAGAAGTACCAGAAAAAGAAGATTTAAAGGATTTAACCTTCTGGGTATGGCCAGAATCTTTATGGGCACCTATTTCTTTTACAAAAACTTATCTTGAGTCTATTGGGAAAGATAAAGACTCATGGAAGAATTTTTGGATTTCAAAGGATTCAAAGGTATATCAATTTATAGGTGAAGACAATATTTACTTCTATGGAAATGCAGAAATGGCTATGGCACTGGCTTTATTAGGAATAAATAGTTCGGATAAAGTAGAATGGGAAAATGTAAATCTTCCTCATTTAATAGCAAATAATCATTTGTTATTTATGGATAAGAAAGCAAGTAGCAGCGGTAAAGTTAAGCCACCTATGGCAAGAGAGCTATTAAATCATTATACAGCTGAGCAATTACGAATGCATTTTCTAAGTCTTGGATTGGTAAAGAAAAGTGTAAGTTTCATGCCTCAAGCATTTATGAAAGAAGAGGATAAGCAAGGCCCAGATACAGTTTTAAAGGATGGTAATTTATTAACCAATGTATTTAATAGGTTAGCTCGTTCATGTTTCTATACAGCACAAAAATATTATGAAAGTAATATACCAGTTGGAGAAATAAGCAAGGAGATATTAGATGAATCTAGGGATGCTATTTTAACTTATGAAAGATATATGTATAATCATGAATTCCACAGTGTAACTTATGTTTTAGATAGTTATATTCGTAAAATGAATAAGTATTGGGTAAATAATATGAGGATAGCAGAAACAAGTGGAGATGAAAAACTTCGTAAACAAGTGTTAATAGATGCTTTCCATGCAGTAAGAACGACACTTACTTTAATCCATCCTATAGCTCCTAATAGTTCAGAACTACTTAGAGAATATTTGAATGTAAATAACAAACTTTGGAGTTGGGATTATATTTTCGAACCAATATACAAATTTATTGACGAGACAACTAAGCATAGATTAAAATATTTAGAAACAAGAGAAGATTTCTTTGAGAAACATGAGAGTCAATTTGCTAATTAAATATGAATTTCTTTAGTATGGAACTAAAGAAATAAAGGAGAGGTTAATATGCAAAAAATAGTTCCACACTTATGGTATGACAAGGAAGCTAGTGAGGCAGCAGAATTTTATATGTCTTTATTTGAAGGGTCAAGACTAATAGACAAAACCATATTAAATAACACTCCATCTGGAACTGCAGAATTGCTTACAATTGAAATGGAAGGACAGGAATTTATGCTAATATCAGCTGGCCCATATTTTAAATTTACTCCAGCTGTATCATTTGTTATTTCTTGCAGTACTTTAGGAGAGGTTGATAAGTTCTGGAATAAGTTTATTGAAGAGGGTATAGCACTTATGCCTATAGGAACCTATCCTTTTAGTGAAAGGTATGGATGGGTATGTGATAAATATGGTCTTTCATGGCAGATAATGTATGCTAGTGATGCTCAGATAAAGCAAAAAATCACACCAGCCCTAATGTTTGTAGGGGATCAATATGGAAAGGCAGAAGAGGCCATAAATTTCTATACAACTACTTTTAAAAATTCAAAGATAGAGAATATCGATAGATATGGAGAAGGAGATGAATTTAATAAACCAGATACGATAATGCAGGTTAAATTCATTCTTGAGAACCTATCTTTTTCAGCTATGGATAGTGGATATAAGCACAATTTTACCTTTAATGAAGCTATTTCATTTGTAGTAAATTGTGATGATCAAGAGGAAATAGATTACTTCTGGAATAAGTTATCTGCCGTTCCTGAAGCAGAGCAATGTGGTTGGATCAAAGATAAGTACGGGCTTTCATGGCAAATAACACCCACTGTTATGAGTGAAATGATGCAGAATAAAGATGCTCAAAAGATGGCTCAGTTAACTGAAGCTTTTCTTAAGATGAAAAAGTTCGATATAGCAGAGTTAATAAAAGCTTATGAAAGATAATTAATTATTTAAAAAAGCCTAGATAGATTTTATTTATCTAGGCTTTTTTGTTTAGTGAAATTATTCTTCAATAAATTTAACTAATTCCTTATTAAATCTCTCACGTTCATCATAGAAAGATGCATGTCCGCTAAATTCGAAAGGTATGAGTTTTGAATTTTTGATACTTTTATTTTGTACTTCACCTAATTCAAAAGGAACAACTTGATCATGTATTCCATGAATGATTAATGTTGGAACATCTATAGCTTCAAGATCTGAAAATAATACATCTTTTAGCCAAGTATTTGCAATTGCTGCAGTTGACCATCCAGCAGCCTGTAATCCTAATTGGAAGAACCAATCTGAAAAAGCTTCACTTGTATGTTGGAAGAAAAACATGTCTCCAAAACCTTTAAGCATTTTTGGACGATCTGTATATGTTCCTTCAATAAGTTGTAAGACAGTTTCTTTATCAAGACCATAGGGAAAATCTTCTCGTTTAATAAGGCTTGGAGCTGCAGCAGCAAAAAGAGCAAGTTTTGATACACCATGTCCTTTATGCCGTCCCATATATTTAACAGCAATAGAACCACCAGTTGAGTGACCAGCTAGTATAATATCATCTAATTCAAGTGCATCTATTACACACCTAACATCATCTGACAATCTTGCATAATCATAACCCTGGAAAGGCCTATCTGAGTTTCCAAAACCTCTTGTATCAATACCTATACATCTATATCCCATTTGGGGAAGGGTATCAAATTGATATTCAAATAATTTATGACTTCCTGGCCAACCATGTATGAAAAGTATGGTTTTATCTCCTTTGGGATTAATATCCTCAACGTAAATTTTTACATTCGGTTCTACTTTCACATAGTATCCCATTTACAAACTCCTATAAATTAATAATCATTGTGATATTTTATTCTTTGAAAATAAAAATGTGCTTATAAGCTATTGTATAATTTATAAGTAGTATATAATTAATTGTAAGTAATTAATTCCATTATGTATGATAAGAATTTATTTTAATATAAGAATTTAAGGGGGAACTTATGCTTACAATTGGGTATATTGGAAATGGAAAAAGTACTAATAGATATCATCTTCCGTTTGTACTTCAGAGAAAAAATATTAAAGTGAAAACTATATATCAAAGAAATCCTAATCATGAAAGCTGGAGTAGAATTGATGGGGTGAATTATATCTCTAATTTAAGTGAACTACTCAATGATAAGGAGATACAATTAGTTGTAGTTTGCACAAATCATGACAGCCACTATGATTATGCGAAAATGGTGATAGAACATAATAAACATTGTCTAGTTGAAAAGCCATTTATGGAGACATCGGAACAGGCTAAAGAGATATTTTCTCTTGCAAAGGAGAAAGGGCTGATTGTTCAAGCATATCAAAATAGACGTTTTGACAGTGACTTTTTAACAGTTCAAAAGGTAATAGAAGAAGGAAAACTAGGAGAATTACTTGAATTAGAAATGCATTATGACTATTTTCGTCCAGAAATTCCAGAAGGAATAACTAATTTCAATCCTACAGGATCGTACTTGTATGGGCATGGTTGTCATACATTAGATCAGGTAATCAGTTATCTTGGAAAACCAGATAATATTCACTATGATGTAAGACAGCTATTAGGCTCAGGGAGAATGAATGATTATTTTGATCTAGATTTGTATTACGGAATTTTTAAGGTATCAGTAAAATCTAGTTATTTTAGAGTTAAAGAAAGGCCAAGTTTTGTTGTCTATGGGAAAAAAGGGTGTTTTGTAAAAGAGACAAAAGATCGTCAAGAAGAACATTTGAAATTATTTTATATGCCAGAGAATTCTGATTTTGGTGTTGATACAATAAAGCATTATGGGCTACTGACTTATATAGACGAAGAAGGCACAATTCATGAAGAAAAAGTAAAATCAGTTAATGGTGATTATGGAAGAGTGTATGATGATTTATATGAGGCAATTATAAATGGCAAGAGTAAAACAATAACAGATGAGCAGACAATATTATTAATGGAAATATTAGAAACAGGAGTAAGGAATTTAAAATAGCAAAAAGTACTTAGTGAAAAAACACTAAGTACTTTTTATTTTAATCAACTTTGAAGGCACGAACTTCTTCTTCAAGATTGTTAGCCATTTCATTTAGATCTTTTGTAAAATCTAAAAGCTTGCTAATATTTTCTGATTGCTTCTTTGTATTTTCATAAACTTCCTCAACAGATGAGGCAGTTTCTTCGGTAGTAGCAGATATATTTTCTATTGATTTAAGTGTTTCATTATTTTTAACAGTTATATTATTAAGAGAATCATTTGCACTATCAATTCTCTTTGTTATAAGTTCCATTCCAGAATATATTTCATTGAAGGAAACGGCAGCTTCTTGAACTGCATCTGCTTGTTCGTCTACCATATTTCCAGTTTCTAATACCTCGTTAGTTATTTCTTCAGACTTTTGTGTAACATTATTAATTATTTGAGATATAGAAACTGAAGCATCTTTTGATTCACTAGCAAGTTTTCTTACTTCATCAGCAACAACAGCAAACCCTCTTCCAGCTTCTCCTGCTCTTGCTGCTTCAATAGCTGCATTTAATGCTAATAAATTAGTTTGCTCAGCAATTTCTTCGATAATTCTTATTGTATCTTTTACCTTTTGCATATCTAATTTAAGTTCAGTAATTCTATCAGCAGTTTTTTGAGCTGCTTGTTTTACTTCAGAAGATTTGTTTGTCAATATATCAACTGATTTAGTTGCATTTTCACTTAATTGCTTTGTACGAAGTACAGTTTTTGAGATATCACTCATATCATCCTTAAAGGTAGATATGCTATTAGATAATTCGATCATGTTTTCATTACTATGGCTTGTATCATTAGCCTGTTCAAAGACTGCAGAAGTAACTTGTTCCATAGTTGCAGATATTTCGTGGAAAGAAGTGTTAATTCTATCAATGTACTCAGTCATACCGTTTGAATTTTTAATTACTCCATTTGCAGTAGTACTTACTTTTGTAAGCAAGAATCGTATATTTCCTATCATTTCATTAAAGCTCTTCATAACCTTACCAAGTGCACTATTATCATCATGTCCACCGAAAGTTACAAGTAGATTACCATCCTTTGCTTCTTGCATTAATCCAAGAAGTTCTTGTACATTTTCTGTGCCGTGTTCTGACTCTTCGTTATATTCAATACCTTTTCTTTTTATAAAGAAAGATGCCACTAAGAATGAACATATTGTTGATACTATAATGCCTAAAAGAACTGAGAAGAGTTTATCAGATGGTGCCATTTTAATTAATGCAAATATACTTCCAGGTGAAGGGGCACCGGTTAATCCTGCTCCAGTTATTAAAAAGGTAAAGTTTCCGCTTATTCCACCAATGATTACAGCAAGTATTAATGCTGGATTCATAAGAACATAAGGGAAATATATCTCATGTATTCCTCCTAAGAAATGAATGATTATTGATCCAGGTGCAGATTGTTTAACTAGTCCTTTACCAAAGAAAGAATAAGCTAATAAAATTCCAAGTCCAGGTCCAGGATTAGTTTCTAATAAATAGAATATTGATCTGCCAATTTCAGTTACTTGTTGTTCACCTAAAGGCGCTAATATACCATGATTTATTGTGTTATTTAAGAAAAGAATCTTTCCTGGTTCTATAAATAATGATGTTAATGGTAGTAGACCTGCATTTAAGAAAAATTCTACTGCAGATTTAAATATACCTGTTAGTGCATAAACTAAAGGTTCTATACCTAAAAAAGCTAATATAGTAAGAATAACTGATATGATTCCTATAGAAAAGTTGCTTACTAAAACCTGAAGATTTGCAGGTATTTTTCCCTCTACTGCTTGATCATATTTCTTGATTACAAAGCCTCCAAGCGGCCCTATAATCATTGCACCAAGGAACATTGGAATGTTTGCTCCAACAACTACTCCCATAGTTGCAATAGCACCTACAAGGCCTCCTCTAGCGCCAGCAACTAATTTACCACCTGAATATCCAATTAGTATAGGTAGTAAGTAGGAAATCATAGGTCCTACAAGAGTTGCAAGTTTTTCATTTGGTACCCATCCAGTTGCAATAAAGAAAGCTGTAATAATTCCCCATGCAATAAATGCTCCTATGTTTGGCATAACCATTTGTATTAGAAAGTTTCCAAACTTGCTAAATAAGGTTTGCTCTGGTGCGTTTGTTTTTTCGTTTGTTTGCATATTAAGTCCTCCTTTTTCTTTTGTATTTGTTAGGTTTTCCGACATATATAATTTTCGAAAAACCTCTATAAATCTTTATATAATAAGGCTTCCGATAATATATGTAAAATTAAACATTGACGGAAAATAATTTCAATTGTAAACTAGTACTATATAGTACTAGTTTGTTTTGGAGGGAAGTTTATGAATAATAAGTTAGGTGGGTTATGGATTAGTAAAATTAATTTTCTAACAGGAAGGATTTTTACAAAGCAGATTAAAAAGAATAAGTCTTTAAAAATAAACCATTCTCAAGGAAGAATATTGCTCATATTAAGTAAGTTTAATGATATGACTATTATAAATTTATGCGAAGAACTATCTGTAAGCAAATCTACTCTTACTACTATGTTAGATAGATTGGAACTTAATGGGAATATAGAAAAGAAAGTAAATGATTTGGATAAGAGATCTACATTAATTTCAATAACAGAAAAAGGAAGAAAGTACGTTGGAGTATATGAAAGTATAGTAACTAACATGGCGAAAATCTATTATAAAGATTTTAGTGAAGAGGAGATTGAAGAATTTGAAAATTATCTAGCTAGAGTTTATATGAATCTAAAAGACGCAGATAAGGAAGAAGGGGTTTAAAATGGCTTATGTAATTGCATTCATAGGAAGTCCAAGAAAAAATGGTAACGTTGATACCATTGTACAAGAGATTATAAATGGAGTTGAAAGTGAAGGTGGAGTTGTTAAGAAGTATTACTTAAATGATATGAATATAAGGGGATGTCAAGGATGCTTGTACTGTAGAAAAGTACATGATTGTGCTATAAAAGATGATATGAAAGATGTTTACGAAGAAATAAAGAAAGCAGATTATATTGTGATAGGAACCCCTGTATATATATGCCAAGTATCTTCACAAACTAAAGCACTTCTGGATAGACTGTATCCATTAACCGAAATAGTTAAGACAAAACACATTCCTAGATTTGGTAGAAAAAAGTTGATAATGGTATATACTCAAGCAGCCCCTTTTTCATTTTTATTTAAAAGTTATTTTAGGTATACTGCAAAACAATTAAAGGGCATGGGATTAGAACATTTTAAAACTTTAATTGCTACAAAAGCCTTTGAAAAAAGTTCATCTAAAAATAACAAGAATATATTAATGAAAGCTTATAGACTTGGAGTAAATATAGGTAAATAACTTGTAAGGACATTTTGCTTTAATAAATAAACAAAATTTCATACAATAATATTGTTTAATTGAAAAATAAATTCAATTTAAATATTTAAAAAAACTTCATAATATGTTATGTTATTAATAGATATATACGTTGACTTGAGGGGAGAAAAAAATGAAGTTAGTTCTAACAACAGATAGATTAGTTGGTGAGGTTTTAGCAAACCCAATTTACACCGAATATGGAGTAATGTTTTTAAATAAAGGAAATAAACTAACCAGAAGTGCTATATCAAAGCTTAAGAGAATGGGCATTATTACTGTATATATTGAAGATGGCAATGATGAGATTTCGCTGCAAGAGATATTACCTATGCCTGTAAAACTTGATGTAATATCTAGGTTAGCTGAGATATACGAAGAAGTAAAAAAGAAAGAACAAGTAAATCATATTAAAGTGTCGGAAATTGTCACTGATATTATGGATAATATAAGTTTATCGGAAAATGCTACTATGATAAGTAATTTAGCACCAAAGGATGAAATGGTAAAATTAATATTACACTCACTGGATGTAACGCTGTTATCATTGATGGTAGGCATTAGTAAAAGGTATGATGAAAGAAAGTTGTTAAACTTAGGAGTAGCAGCAATATTGCACGATATTGGGAAGCTATTTGTAGAAGGACAAAACCACGTTAGAAAAGGCAAAGATATATTAAAAAGAAATCCATCAATTCCTGTAACAACATATATGGCAGTGTACTATATGTACGAAAGAGAAGATAAATCAGGACTTTTTGGTGCTAATGGTGATAATGTACATGAATATGCTAAAATACTTGGTATTTGTAATGATTACATAAAAGATATTAATGGAGAGAATCCAATGCTTCCTCATGTAGCAATTGAAAAAATCACAACAGATGCAGTGGATAAATATGATAAGGAAATTTATAAATATTTTCTTCAATCAGTTTACTGCTATCCTAATGGATTACAAGTAAAACTTAATAATGGACAAGAAGGTGTAGTTGTTATGCAAAATAAGGGATCAACTACAAGACCTATTTTAGCAGTAAAAAGTGAAAATGGTTATGAGTTCTGTAATTTGGTTCAGTCGGAAAATTTAACGCTCTTTATAGAAGAAGTAATAATGGAATAATACAATGAGAGATCTTATGGTTCAGCATAGAGAATAGGATCTCTCATTAATTCTATACAGAATTATATTAACTATAAAATTATAAATAATTAGAAACTTGACAGTTAGAATTCTAAGTATTATAATGACCTTATCTTATATAGGATTAAGTTATTATTTTTTATTAGGAGATATAGAATTATGGCTGATAAGAAGAGAGAGCTAGCTGCGCCAATTTCATACCTATTTAGAGTGATTAGCATTAAGTTAAAAAATAAAACAGATAGTAGTATTTCAGAGCTGGGGTTAAATGGAGAACAAGGACGCACAATTGGTTTTATTAATGAGCATGAAGGAATAATACAAATAGATTTGGCAGAATTTTTTCATAAGAGAGGTGCAAGCATAACAAGTATGCTTCAAGGACTTGAAAAGAAAGGGTATATCGAAAGAAGAATTCCCAAAGACAATGAGAGGGAAAAAAGATTATATGTTATGCCAAAAGGAAAAGAGTTAATTGAAACATTTAATAAAAGGTTTGAAGAGATAGAAGGGGAAGTTACAGCTAATCTTACAGAAGAGGAAGCTGAAACATTAATGAGATTGCTTACTAAAATAAACAAAAATCTGTAATTACTATATGTAATATAGATTTTGTACATTTGCTTTATATCTATATTAATAAATGCTACACAAATAGTTAGAATTCTAATAGTTCGCAATCGAACAGTTTAAACAGGAGGTATTTTGTAATGGAAAATATTAATGAAAAATCAGATCAATTTTATTTAGAAAAAGCACCAATGGGTAAAGCTATAATGCACCTATCAATACCTATGATGCTAGGAATGTCTATAGGAGCAATTTATAATATTATAAATGCATTTTTTATAGGGCTAACTCATGATTCAATTATGCTATCAGCTATAACCTTTGGACTTCCAGTAATGACTTTGTTAATGGCACTAGGAAGCATTTGGGGAGTAGGTGGAGGGACCTATATTTCAAGATTATTTGGAGCCAAAGAAACTGAAAAAATTAAAAATGTATCTGCTTTTGTACTATATGGAAGTATGATATTTGGAGTATCCGTAGCGATTTTATGTATGATATTTATAAATCAAATTACAAGCATTGTTGGTGCTGACGTAAAAGCATTTAGTGCAACAAAAAATTATATATCATTTCTTTTTTTAGCAACACCTTTTCTAGTAGCTAATTTTACTCTTGAACAAATTGTTAGAGGAGAGGGAGCTGCGAAGGAATCTATGAATGGGATAATCATAGGGACTATAGCGAATTTAATATTTGATGTACTTCTAATTTTAGTTCTTAATCTTAATGTTATCGGGGCTGCTTTAGCCTTTGCATTATCAAATTTATGTTCTTTAATTTATTATATTTGGTATCTTCAAACAAAGAGTCAAAACATAGATTTATCTTTTAAATATTTCTCTTTTGATAAACAAATCATAAAAGAGGTTTTTAGTATTGGAATTTCAGATTTTCTAATGACGAGTTTCTTGATTGTTACCTCATTATTACTTAATAATTTTGCAGTACGTTATGGGGATAACGTAATTGCTGCATTTGGAGTATCTCTTCGTATAGTACAACTCCCTGAATTTTTATGTATGGGATTATTTATGGGCATTACTCCTTTAATAGGATATTCCTTTGGAGCTAATAACAAAAAACGATTGGAAAGTGCAATGAAGCAGACAGCTATTGCAATTGCATTAATTGTAGGTGTTTTTTCATCAGCAGTTTATATTTTTAGAAAAGATGTTTTCTCATTATTTGCATCAGATAAAAGTCTTATAGGAATTGGAATATATATTTTAAGTGTTATGCTAATATCTACTTTATTTAATGGATTTACTGGGTTAATTACAAGTTATTTTCAAGCAACAGGAAAAGCCAAAAAGGCACTTATTATGTCTATTTCACAAGGAACATTATTTATTCCAACAATTATAATTGCAAATTCATTGATTGGACTTCACGGAATAATTTTCTCAATGACTATTGCAGAGTTTATTACATTTTTATTAGGGATATTCTTATATTTTTATAAAAAAGACAGAGAGGGTAATTTAGATTTTGCAATCCAAGAATAATTAAAGATATTTATAATCCTATTGTTGAATCCTCAAGTTATGAGGATTCTTATTTTTTGTGATATACTATAGATATTTGTAGGGATTGTAGTAGAGGTAATTAAAATGAAAAATAATAATGAAAATATAAAAATTGAAGTTATGAATAATGAAAATCTTAAGGCTGATTGTGAGAAATGTTTTGGTTTTTGCTGCGTTGCTCTATATTTTTCAGCTTCCGAAGGGTTTCCTGAAAATAAGGATGCAGGAAAGCCATGTATAAACTTACAATCAGATTTTCGATGTAAAGTTCATAAGGAACTTAAGAAAAAAGGATTAAAGGGATGCATGGCATATGATTGTTTTGGAGCTGGTCAAAAGGTTGCACAAGTCACTTATGAGGGAAATGATTGGAGAAAGAATCCTGAATCATCTAAAGAAATGTATGAGTGTTTTTTGATTATGAGGCAGATACATGAAATGTTATGGTATTTAACAGAAGCATCATCACAAGAAGTATCCAGTGAGCTTAAGTTCGAGATAAAGTCAATAATAGATAAGACTGAGGAACTCACTTTATTAAAGCCGGACGCTCTTCTAAAATTAGATTTAGTAATGTATAGAGTTGGTGTAAATAAATTACTTAAGAGGGTGAGTGAACAAGTAAGGAAAAAATATTATTCAGTGAAAAAAACTCCTTTAAAAGGGAAGAGGATTTTTGGAGGAGGATTAGATCTTGTTGGTAAAGATCTTAGAAAAAAGGATTTACGTGGAGAAGATTTAAGCGGAGCGTTTCTTATTGCTGCAAATCTTAGAGGTGTAGATTTAAGTGGAGCAGATCTAATTGGTGCAGATTTAAGAGATGCTGATATTAGTGGAACCAATCTTTCAAAGAGTGTATTTCTTACACAAGGGCAGATAAATGCTGCAAAAGGGGATAGTAGTACTAGGCTTCCTAAATTACTTACTAAACCTTCACATTGGTAGAAATAATGTATTGGACATTTTGCTTATTTTTTAGGCAAGATGTCCTTTTATTATATGTAAAGAATAATATAGAAATATTTTTTCTATTGTAAGGAGACTTATTTAAATATTAAAATTAAGATGAAGTATTAATGTAGCGGATGGTGAAGATATATGAAAATAGAATACTTGAGTAATGAGAGAATAGATGAATTTATTGCATATTGTAAGAAACATAAAAATGAAGTAGATGAATCTTTTTTATATGATGAAGACCTAAAGGAATTTAAACCTAATGAAGATAACCCAACTTTTATAATTACAAATGAAGAAAATAAGATAGTAGCAACAGCTTCTTTAGTAATTACTAGTTATTATAGAAAGGGAAAAAGAGCAGCTTTTAGAATATTCCATTCAGAAGTAGATGATCTAAAGTATTATAAAATGCTTATGGAGGCTGTAATAAAACAGGCAAAAGATTTAGAAAAAGTATTTGTTTTTGTACCTATAATAAACAAAAAACTTATAGGAGTTATGGAAGAACTAAAGTTTACTGTACAGAGATATTCATTTTTTCTAGTAAGAAAAGAGATGGAAGTGCCAGATTTCATAATACCAGAAGACTATGAAATTAGACCATTTAGAGTAGGAATAGATGAAGAAGTTTGGTGTGAGATTAGAAATAGTGGATTCTCAAAGCTTAAAGGAAGTGAAACACCTATGCATCCAGAAATGCTTAAAGAGATGACTTCTGGAAGTTCTTATTTAGAAGGCGGCTTAATGATACTATATCACAAAGATAGACCAGTTGGAGTTGTTAGGGGAGGAAATGATATATATGAAGGAGTATCAGTTATGGACATAGGGCCACTTGCTTTGATTCCTGAATATCAAGGGAAAGGTCTTGGAAGAATACTACTTAGAGCTGCAATGAAGTTTGCCAAAGAAAAGAATTTTGAGGGGACAGTGCTTTGTGTAAATGCAGATAATGAAAGGGCAAAGACCTTATATATCAACGAAGGCTTTAAGCAAGTTGAAGCAGTTGTTTGTTATGAATACTACTTGCAGGTAAACAATTCATATGATAAGCTATAACGATAATAAAGAAGAAATTATAAAACATTACTATATGTGAAAAGGCGGTGAAAATTTAGTGGAGCGGTATAAAAGTATACAATGGTCCATTAAATATAATCTATGACAAATGATGAAATATATAAACGTATAATGGTTATGCCTAGTGTGAAAAGTGCAATTGCTTTTATAAAAACTTGTGACATAAATAAGGCAGACTTAAGTAAGTTATGCAAGAGATATAATATAGATATTATTCCTGGAAAAACTACTAAAGAAGAAATTATTGATAGATTCGTAAGTGAAACACTAGGTGTTAAGTTAAGAAAAAAAGCAATAAATAAATATAATACTAAATAAAAACTAAGGCTGGTTAGAGTGATATTAATCACACTAACCAGCTTTTTCTAATTAGTTAGTTGGCATAATTAAGATTCGAGACTAAGAATTAATAGTTGCATTACTAGGTTTGTTTTTTGCATATGATAAAATCATAATTGTGACTATAATACAAATTATACCTATCCATTCTATAATTCCTAAAGAAACTTTTAACCAAACTACTGATAAAAGGGCAGCTGATAGAGGTTCCACTGAAGACAATATGCTTGCTTCAGTAGGGTCTATATACTTTAAGCTTTCCATATAGCAATAGAAAGCAATTAGAGTTCCAAATAAAACAACAAATATAATAGCTAATATAGAATTAATGGACAAGGTGCCTGAGGTATCCCATGGTTGTTTAACGAAACTAAAGGCAATTCCACCAATTAGCATTCCCCATCCAACTATTATTGTAGAACTATATTTTGCAAGTAAAGAACGAGGTTGTAATGTGTAGAAAGCTGCAGCAAAAGCTGAAAGGATTCCCCAAAATAATGCTAATTTTGAAATGGAGATGTTATGGATATTTCCTTTTGTAATTATAAGAAAAGTACCTAACATTGCTAATGAAATAGCGATGATTTCATAGAGGCTTGGCAACTTTTTACTTCTAATAGATAAATAACATGCAATTACAACTGGAGATAGGTATTGAAGTATAGTAGCAGTTGCAGCATTTCCATGCTTTATGGCAGCAAAATATGTATATTGGACAGCCACCATCCCAAATATACTAAAAAGTAAAAGGGTTAATGCTGTATGTTTAGTTTTCCAAACCTTCCATATATCATCAGTACCTTTTAGGAGAGCATATACTAATAAAATTAATCCTGTAACCAATAAACGAATCACTACAAGCCATTCTGGAGTAAATCCTTTTTGCTGAAATAAATACTGCGCAACAGTTCCAGATACTCCCCATAGCATTGACCCTATAATTACAAGAATAATTCCTTTTGTTCTCGGCTGAAATTTCATTATGTTTTCACTCACTTTCGTCATTACTAAACTAAAAACTTCGATAGAAATAAATCTCTACTTATTTTATTACGATTTTAGTTTTATAGCAATTAATTAATATATGCTTGAATATTTAACTAAAAAAACTAAGAGAACTTATATCTCTTAGTTTTTTGCTTATCGTTCCTTTATTGCATTAATAAAAATAGTATAATCCACATTATAAAAATTAGCTAAAGTATTCAAAATTCTTGGGGAAGGAATTTTATTAGCCTTTGTCTCTAAAAGCCACAGATACGTCGCAGATATGCCAGTTGATTCCTCTAAATCGGTAAAAGATAGATTTTCTTTTTCTCTGAGTTCATTCAATAATGTATTCAATTTATCCATAAATGAAACAACTCCTTTTATAATATATAAGTTACTTTTTATATATTATGTATATTCAAATTTAAGGAAAAAATGAAAGGATAATATTATGGATAATTTATATTAAAATATAAGCCTTTGAGATATATATGGAAGAATCTATATCTCAAAGGCTATTTTATTGGGGTAATTCTCTTAAAATATATTATTTTATTAGATTTTTTGAACAGCTGAACTAACTGTTATTTCTAAAACTCTACTTAAGAATGGAAACTTTTCTTTCATCATGTCAAAATCAGATCCTGATTCAAGATATTTTGCAGTTCCATCTATTACGAAACCAGTTCCTTGGTAATCCTTATAACCTAAAACTTCTTTAGTACCTAGTGCTAATTTTACTTTATTATTTTCATTGATATTTTTTTCAGTTTTACGCATTCCAGCTGCTGGAATTAATAATCTTTCATCATCTGTAACAACTATAAATGAGTTCCAAGTGTTAACAATATGAGGCTCATCTATCCCCCAAGATACTATTGAAACTACACCTTCATGTTTTAATACGTCATAAAACTTTTCTGTAAGCATTTATAAATCCTCCTAAAATATATTGAACAACACTAGAAAATTAATGGATAACACATACATTATAGATAAGTGTTGTCTATAATTATTATATGCGGTTAATTTGTAAAAGTCAACATATATTATAGATAAATATTATCCATGATATACGAGAGGGATATTGACTAAAAAAAGTTTATGAAGTATTATGTGGGAAGATTATATTTTTTTAGGATGGTGATTTTATTGCAATTTTCCATTGGGGTAGAATATGCATTACATTGCTTATTATATATGGTAGACATTCCATCAGGTAAATCAGTTGGAATTAAAGATTTGGCGACCTTTCAAGGGGTTTCAGAAACATATTTATCAAAGGTATATACAAAGTTAAGAAAAGCTGGAATTGTAAGATCTATTCCTGGGGTTAATGGAGGATATGAACTTGCACGTAAGGCAGAGGAAATTACTTTTTGGGATGTTGTTGAGGCTGTAGAGGGGACATCACCTTTATTTCAATGTGCAGAAATAAGACAAAATGGTATATTACTTGATAAAAATAATAAACCAGAGCTGTATACAAAATGTCCATGTACTATAAAAGTTGTAATGCTTGAAGCAGAAGAACAAATGAGACAATATTTAAAAGGGAAAACAATAGGGTGGCTACATGACCATGTTTTTAGTATACTTCCAGAGGATCAAGGAAAAGCAACAATAGATTGGTTTAATAATCCAGAATCAAGAAAATAGATAAAAGGTAACTCATTTTATTTTGAGTTACCTTTTTATTTTAATACATTAGATCCAAAAGTAATTAATAGCACCATAAAATATGACAATAATTTTCTATATAACCCAAATTATTCTTTTTCAAGTATTATTTACATGATATAATACATTAGAATGCAGTATTTGTGATACATTAGTTTTTATTGATATTCTGAGATAAATTTGTTTAATTAAAAGATACTACATAAGGAGTTTTTTTATGGGAAAATTAAATTTTTCGGAATTAGTAAATGTAAGTGCCCTAGAGAAAATGGCCGAAAGCCTATACGCCATTTCAGGTATTCCTGTAGGTATTATTGATGTTGATGGAACTATTTATGTTAAAATTGGATGGCAAGATATTTGCACAAAATTTCATAGAGGACATCAAGAAACAAATGAACGCTGCACTTTAAGTGATAAGAGTATTAATGAAAATCTTATAAAGGGAAAATATATTGAGTATAAGTGCTTAAATAATATGTGGGATATTGGAGTTCCTATTATAATAGCAGGAGAACATTTGGCTACAATTTTCATGGGCCAATTCTTTTATGATGATGAGGAAATTGACAGAGACTTCTTCTATAATCAAGCACTGCAATTTGGATTTGATGTAGATGATTATATGGAAGCACTTGATAGAGTGCCTAGGTATTCAAAGAAAAAAGTACAAGATATAATAGGTTATTATCAAGGGCTTGTAAATACCTTAGCAGAAAGTGGACTAAGTCGAATTGAAAATGAATTCTCTAAAAGAGAGCTTGCTAAAAATCAAAAATATTTATATACAATTTATAATTCTGTAAACGATGCAATTTTTGTTCATGATTTTTATGGAGAAATTATAGATTGTAATCAAACGGCTTCTACTATGTTCGGATATGCAAATGTTGAACTTATCAACATGAATATAAATGACCTTATGTCTGAAAAATCAATACTAACAAAGATTCAATTAATGCAATCATTTCAAAAAGCTAGGAAAAATGACACTATTGTATTTGAGTGCATTTTTACAACTAAAGATGGAAATGAGTTTTGGGTAGAATTAAATACTAGTGTTATTAAGTTTGATGAAAATGAAGAAATAATAACCACAGTTAGAGATATTACAGATAGAAAGTTAGCTGAACTTGCATCACAAAAGGAAGCGCATGAATTGGAGAACTTAAGAACAGAATTTTTTGGGAATATTTCTCATGAGTTAAAAACACCATTAAACATAATTTTTGGGGTAACTCAGATTGTTGAAATGGAAATGCAAAATAGAGACAAGCCGTTAGATAGAGAAAAAGTACTAAACAACTTAAAGATAGAAAAGCAAAACTGTTTTAGACTTTTAAGATTAATAAATAATCTAATTGATTCTACAAAATTAGATTCAGGTTATTTTGAGCTTAATATGGTTAATTGCAATATTATAAATGTAGTTGAAGAAATCACTATGTCAGTAGCTGAGTATATAAATAGTAATAATATATCATTGACTTTTGATACTGATGTTGAAGAAAAGATGATAGCTTGTGATTTAGATAAAATTGAAAGAATAATTTTAAATCTTCTATCCAATGCTGTAAAATTTACTCCAGCAGGAGGAGAGATATTTGTAAATATACTTGATGGAGAAGAGTATATAACTATTACTGTTGAGGATACAGGTATTGGAATTCCTCCACAAAAGTTGAATATAATATTTGATAGATTTAGACAAGTTGATAAGTCCTTTGCTAGAAATCATGAAGGGAGTGGGATTGGGTTATCACTTGTGAAATCTCTTGTAGAAATGCACAGTGGAGATATAGATGTTGAAAGTAAATATGGGGTTGGGACAAAGTTTATAATAAAGCTTCCTATAAGGATAGCTGACAATATTACAAGAGAAGAAAGCAACAAACAAGTTAATAGCATGATAGATAATTGTGTTGAAAGAATTAGAATTGAGTTCTCAGATATATATAATATGGATGAGAGGGGTATTTAAAATATCCCTCTTTTTCTTTGATTTATTGGACACAATAAACACTCAGTGTATACACTAATCACATGGAATGTTATAATTATTAAGTAAGGAATTGGAATTTTTTAAGCACTTAATAATTAGGAGGGGCGTGTTAAATTGAATTGGCCTGGTATGTTATTGATAGCTTTAGGAGTAATCTATTTAATATACTCATTATTGAATAAGAGCAAGATTAATTACTATTTCAAGAGATATATCAAAAGAAAAGAAATGGAGATTATAAAGCCAAAAGAATATTTTAAATTACAATTAATATTTTCAGTATTTAACGCCCTTGTATTTATTGTGAGTGGGGTAATAATGAGTATTTTTACTCCCAATAATATATTTTTTATAGTTGCGTTAGTACCATTCGATTTTATTAACTTATGGCTTATGATTGAAAGTAAAAAACATGGATATATAGATTACAATGCATATAAAACCTATAAATCATGAAAGTATTTCATTGAATATAACTACTATATTTGTTATTATTTATAAAAAGATAATGGGGGGAATAATATGAGAGCACAGCTTTTAGAAAGACAGAATACATTATTGCTCTGTGCAAAGTCTGTAGGTATGACAGATGGCGACAATTTGCATAGAGAGCATAGATTTATATATTAGTCGCATTACAATAGTCATTTGTATACAGGCTTTGCCTCTTAAATTTAAAGTATGAATTTAAGGAGCTGAGCATTATGAGATACACTAAGGCAGAAACTATTTTACCAATGGATTTAGTTAAGGAAATCCAAAAATATGTTCAAGGTGGATATATTTATATACCATCTGAAGTAGAGAAAAGAAAAAGATGGGGAGAAAACTCAGGTACTAGGGCTTATATACAATGTAGAAATGAAGAAATTCTTATGAAGTATAGAAGTGGCTGCAAAATTAAAGAGTTAGCTGAAGAGTTTTTTCTATCTGTTGAGAGTATAAAGAAAATTATATATTCTAAAAAATAAATATAACAAAAGCTACTACACTTTATAGATTTAAAAGGCAGTAGCTTTTATTTATGTAAAAAATAATAGAGATGCGTTTATTAACTATTATGTTTAGAAATTACAGTATTATAATTAAAATAGAAAGACATTTTGGATAAAATAAGTAAAGGGGTAATAGGTATGGAGTGTATAGTAAGAGACTTAACTTTAAATTATGAAATAATTGGTGAGGGAAAACCTATCCTTATGATACATGGTTATGGTGTAGATCATAAGCTAATGACAGGATGTATGGAACCTATGTTTAGTGCAAAAGAAAATTATAAAAGAATATATTTAGATTTACCTGGTATGGGAAAATCTCAGTGCTCAGAGCGAATAATTAATTCAGATATTATGCTAGAGATTGTAATGGAGTTCATTAATAAAATAATTCCTAATGAAAATTTCTTAGTAGCAGGTGAATCTTACGGCGGATATATCACAAGAGGACTAGTATATAAAATGCCTGAGAGAATTGACGGGGTTTTATTAATTTGTCCAGTAATATTACCTAAGTATAGCGATAGAAATGTTTCAGAACATATTGTTTTAGTTAAGGATGAGCAAGTTTTATCTAAATTAACTACTGAAGAAGCTAGTTCTTTCAATGATAGCACAGTTGTTCAAAGCGAAAGGATATATGAAAGATATAAGAAAGAAATTATAAGTGGGGTAGAATTGGCTAATGAGGAATTTATAGAAAGGTTTATAAAAACTGGATATAGTTTTACCTTTGAGGTTGATAAGCTAGATAAAAAATTTGATAAGCCAGCTCTTATTTTATTAGGTAGACAAGATGATTGCGTAGGATATAAAGATGCATGGAACATTCTTGATAATTACCCAAGAGCAACTTTTGCTGTTTTAGATAAAGCAGGGCATAACTTGCAAATAGAACAAGAAGAACTGTTTAGTGCACTAGTTAAAGAATGGCTTAAAAACTAAAAGGAAGGTTATGTTTGTATAATTATCAAACATAACCTTTAAATTTTAGAAATCAGCTGAGTTTATTTTAAATATACTTTTGTTTAAGTGAGAAATGTTAATCTTATTTTTTATTAGATTACATAAAACCCCACAGTAAGATATATCGCCTTGAAGCAATGCACCATAAATTATTCCGTTCTTATGAATAATTTTTTTGTATATATTTTTTGTTTCATAAATCTCAGTAGAGTAGGTGTTATCAGGAGCCTCAATTGTTCCAATTGAAACAGACTCAAGGCCAAGGAAATTCATTGAATTTAGGTATGCAAAAGTGTCATCACAAGTAGTTTCCTTGCCCAACATATTAAGTGCAGCGCATTTACCTTGTCTAGCTGCAACTGGCCATATAGGAGATAGGGCAGTCACATCACCAGCAGAAAATATATCATCTATATTTGTTTTACAAGTATTATCTATTAAAATACCTCTATCTGTTTTAATTTGAGTATCTTTTATAAAATCTATATTAGGTCTTACTCCAGCTGCAACTATAACTAAATCACATGAGATTTCAGTGCCATCACTTAAGGCTAAAGTAGCAGCTTCCCCTTTTTCATTTAAAATAACTTCTTTTGCAGATGAATTAAGATATAATTTAACATTGTTTTTAAGAAGAAGATTTTCGTATTTTGAGGAAGCAGTTTTATCTAATTGAAGAGGTAATATTCTATCAGCCATTTCAACTAAATGAATATTAGCACTTTTGTGAATTAATCCAATAGCAGCATCAATTCCTACAAGTCCACCACCTATTATTACTACATTATCTCCATATTTATATCTCTTTGCTATAGAGATAGCATCTTCAATATTTCTTAGGGGAAATACATTTGTAGCTTCTCTTAGATTTTTAACTGGAGGAATAAAAGCTGAAGCACCAGAAGCAATTAGAAGTTTGTCATAGCTTAAAGTTTTATTGTTACTTAATTCTAAAGTTTTCAATGTATCATTAATTTGCATTACACTTAAGCCTTTAAGCCAAGTTATTTTATTTTTATCAAAGAAATCATTTTCAATAAAGGAAAGAGAATCTAAGTTTCTTTCGCCACTTATATATAGATGAAGCATGCATCTGGAATATACATTTTCATCTTTGGAGATTAAAACTATTTCACATTCTGAGTCTGTTTCTCTTAGAGTTTTAGCAGCATTTATACCAGCTGCACTAGCACCTATAATTACATATCTCATATTCATGCCTCCTTACTTAGGGAAATAGCTCCGGTTGGGCAATTCTCAACACATCTAGGAACTGATCTTCCATTACATAAATCACATTTTAAAATAACTTTCTTGGTATTATCATCAGCCTTAAGCACCCCATAGGGACATGACATTACGCACATAAAACAGGATGCACATTTTTCTTTATTATAGGATACAACACCAGTTATAGAGTCTTTAGTCATAGCACCACTCATGCAAGCATTGACACATTCAGGTTCATCACAATGTCTGCAAAAAATAGGAGAAGCCTTTCTATTAGAATCTAAGGCTATATAACTTCTGCTTTCATTTTTTGTATCTTCAAGGTCTAAATTAAAGATTGAATTCCCAATATCATTGTGTTCAGCCATACAGGCAAGGGTGCAATTTAAACACCCTTGGCATATAGCTTTATCTATTACTATCTTATTCATAAGCTATGTCCTCCTAAAAATTAATTAGGCTAAGCCTAGACTATTTCTTCTATTAAGAATAATCTCTTCAAGTCGATCAGCTGCTTTAATTACATCATCTTCAAGAATTAGCTGACCACCAGTAATGTCTTTTAAATCTTCAGTTAATACCTTGGTAACAACCTTACTTCCAGTTATGAATGGAGGAATTGCAAGATGTAAAGGAAGTCCTAAAGCAAGTCCAAAGGCGCCATCAGCAAGAGCTTGTTCTTCTAGCCATTGAGGGGCTGATAGAACTAATGGAAGTTCTGGAATATCTATTCCTAAGTATTTAGCTAATTCAGATGCAACAATTTCAAGTCTTCCTATTGCTAAGCATGGTCCAAAGTTTAAAACAGGAGGAATTCCTAAACTTTCACATACAGCTTTTAAGTTATCACCTGCAAGAGAAGCAGCAGAAGGAGACATTAAACCAACATTTTCTAAACCACCGCTTGAGCATCCTGCTGATAAAACTATGATATCTCTTTTAATAAGTTCTTTTGTAAGTTCAACAGTAAATACATCATGTCCTTTAGCTGTAAGATTTGAACAACCAACAACACCAGCAACCCCTTTGATTTTCCCACTAGCGATTAAATCAATAAGAGGCTTCCATGTACCACCTAGGAATTCTCTAAGAGAGTTTTCACTAACTCCAGTAATTACATCGTCAAATCCATGATCCATAGGTATATTTATACCAACATTTTTTCTTCTATCTGTATAACTCTTAACAGCTTCCTCAATTATCTTTAAGGTTATTTCTTCTCTTTCCTCATAGCTATAGTTTATATAATCTGCATTAGCTTTTTTAGCTACATCATCAAGACATATCATTTTAACTTGGAATTCATCAGCAATTGGTTCTATACCAGGTAATGTACAATTAAATTCTGATAGAATTATATCTATCCCCCCAGTTGTGATAAGAGCTTCACTTGTGAAGTTATTTCCTGCATGGCCAGAGAACACATCTTTGTAATGTTCTCCTCTAAGTTGTAAGTCTTGTCCTACACAAGTACATCCCACAAGTTTAAAGCCTTTAGCTCCAGCAGCTTTAGCTTTTTCTACAATGTCCTTATCTAAAAGTCTATCTTGCATGTGGGAGAATATAGAATGTTGGTGTCCAGTAATCATTATGTTTATATAATCTGAATCTACAACTTTGAATCCAACCTTCGCGGGACGAATAACAGGTTCTCCAAGCATAACGTCGTTTAGAAGATTGGTTAAAGTAAGTCCATAAAGGCCAGTGGATATTCCAAGATTCAAGCAGTTAAGTAGCATATCAACTGGGTCACTGCTTAGATTAGTAGATGTCTTTACTACAGCATCAAAAACTTCAGATTTTGCGCCGCCAGGGAGTATATTAAGTTCTTTCCATTTTTTAAATCTTGGAGCATAAGCCATTTTTTCTGTTAACTCCATTTTTTCATATCTTGGTTTATATAGATCTTTCAAAACAGCATCAGAAATTAGGATAGCTTTCTTATGCATATCTTCTTCTTTTATTTCAAAAAGTTCAGCAAGGTGATTTAGGGCATTTACACCTTTAATAGTTCCTTTATTTTCTCCAGTTTTCTTTAAGTTAAGGGCAGTTGTTTCAACAATATGAAGATAACATCCTGCTCCAGCAGCTACTGCTCTTAAAAAATTGCGGGCAACAATTGTATCAGCATTAGCGCCACATACTCCACGAGGGGACTTTGGTGTAATTCTACATGGACCATTTGCACAAAGACGGCAGCAAACCCCTTGTTGACCAAAGCCACACTTGATGCTTTGAGTTTCCACTCTATGGTGAGAGGTTTCTACATCGACATTTGCAATAAAATTTTCAAGAACTTTATCAGCACTTGAGCATGTTGTACAGTTTCCACAAGTATTCATTTAAAACTCCTCCTTGAAAGTATACCAAAATGGTATAGTATTAATTATAAAAAATGGGGATTAGTATTTCCCCTCTTTTAAATCTTTAAAATTAACTCCTTGAAGTTTAGATACGAGGCTTTCTTGTATACCTCCTAAAGCTCTATGGATTTCACAACGATTACCTTTATGAGCATTACAGTATGCAGGATCAATCATGCAACGATTTACGTAAATAGGACCATTTATTGATTCTATAACATCCCTAAGTGTGATTTCTTCAGGAAGTTTGTTAAGAGAATAACCACCATTAACACCACGAAAAGACTTTATAATTCCACTGGCAATAAGTTTCCTTAAAAGTTTAAGTAAAAATCTTAATGGCAATCCTTCATGCTCTGATATAGTAGCAGCGTCAACTTTAGCCCCTTGCTCTAATTTTGATAAATAGAGAACTACACGTAATCCATAATCTGCTTCTTGTGTTATTTTCATATAATCTCTCCTAATGTATACTGATTTGGTATAGTATTAATGTAATACTTTGAGATATTTTTGTCAAGAGCTGGGAAAAAAGTTTTTGCTATTTTTGGAAGGAGTATTTTTTGTATTTTAAATAATATGAATCAGTTTCGAAACTAAATTAACAATATATCAAAATATAGATAGCGATTATGTTAAATTAATTACAGAGAACCATTCTGTTGAGAAAATGATTTTTAGTGTATTTGAAAATGGGTTGCTTTTATTTTATAATTTCTACTTATGTGGAAAAATATCATCAATAGGGGAGTTCAAAATGGAAAACAAGAAAAAGTTAACTTTAATACCATTAGTGTTAATGGTTTTTACATCAGTTTTTGGATTCAATAATATTTCAAAGGCTTTTTATAAGATGGGATACGCAGCAATTCCTTGGTATATATTATCAGGATTAACATTTTTCATTCTTTATGCATTTATGATGGCAGAGTATGGAACTGCTTTTAGAAAAGAAAAGGGTGGAATATATTCTTGGATGGAAAAGTCTGTTGGAGGTAAGTTTGCGTTTATAGGAACCTTTATGTGGTATTCATCCTATGTAATTTGGATGGTAAGTGTTGCAACAGAGATATGGATACCCCTCTCAAATCTTGTCTTTGGCAGGGATATTACTAGTGAACTATCATTTTTAGGTTTATCATCAACACAAATACTTGGAATACTAGCGATACTATTTGTTATTTTAGTTACCTTTATTGCATCAAAGGGCTTAAAGAGTGTAAGTAAGGTAACCTCAGTAGGAGGAACAGCAATTGCTTTACTTAATGTTGTATTACTTATTGGAGCAATCTTAGTTTTCGCATTACATGGTGGAAAACTAGCTGAACCTATTACATCAGTAAGAACATTTATTGATTCTCCGAATCCAAATAGTAATTCATTAATAAATATACTATCATTTTTAGTGTTTGCAATATTTGCATATGGGGGTATCGAAGCAGTTGGTGGACTAGTTGATGAAACTGAAAAACCAGAAAAAACATTCCCAAAAGGAATGATTATATCAGCAACAATAATTGCGATTGGATACTCATTAGGTATATTTATGTGTGGAATGTTCTTAAATTGGAATGACTTAAATGCAACTAAGGGCATTAACCTTGCTAATATAACTTATATAATAATGAATAATTTAGGTTATACCATAGGTACAAGTTTAGGATTAGGACAGGCAACAGCAGTTAGCATTGGAGCATTTTTTGCTAGAGTTGTTGGACTATCAATGTTTCTAGCCTATACAGGTTCATATTTTACATTGATATATTCACCTATCAAGCAAATAATAGAAGGTACCCCAAAAGAATTATGGCCAAAAGTTATCAGTAAAATAGACGAAGATGGTATTCCAAGGAATGCTATGTGGATGCAATGTGGGTTAGTATGTGCATTTGTAATGCTTACAGCCTTTGGAGGAGATGGAGTATCTCAGTTCTTCTCTTATATAGTTCTTATGACTAACGTTGCAATGACGTTGCCATATTTGTTTATAGCAATAGCATTCATTGGATTCAAAAAGAAGAAAGAAATAGAGAAACCATTTGTAATATTCAAAAGTTACAGAAGTGGAGTAATTGCAGCAGTTATAGTTACAATTACAGTATTTTTTGCAAACCTATTTACAATAATTGATCCTATATTACAGGACAAGCCTGATTTTAAATCGACTTTGTGGATGATTGTAGGACCAATATTCTTCTCATTAGTAGCATTTATAATGTATAGCAGATATGAGAAGAAAATAAAATAAGGTAAAGAGACGTTTTCTTGCGATAGTAAGCAAAACGTCTCTTTGTGCGTTATGTTATAATTAATCTTGCAAATTGGTGCATAATATGCAAGGTAATAAATATCACTTGATACTATAATTGTAAATGAAAGGGAGTGAGAGAATGGATTGGCTTAAGAGAATGAATGGTGCAATTAAGTATATTGAAGAAAACTTAACTAACGAAATTGATTATAACGATGTAGCGAAGGTTGCATGCTGTTCAAACTATCATTTTCAAAGAATGTTTTCTTTTATAACAGATGTATCTCTTGCAGAGTATATTAGGCACAGAAGACTAACATTAGCAGCTTTGGAATTACAAAATAGCAGTATTAAGGTAATAGATCTTGCACTAAAATATGGATATGAATCTCCAGAAGCATTTACTAGAGCATTTAACAAGTTGCATGGAGTATCACCAACTACAGCACGGGAAATGGGAACACTTCTAAAAGCTTATCCACCTTTATCCTTTCATATTTCAATAAAAGGAGATGCAGAGATGAATTATAAGATTGTAGAAAAGGGTTCATTTAAGTTTTTTGGGGTAGAAGAGATTATTGATTTAACAAATGGTAACAACTTAATAAGAATACCGAAATTTTGGGAAGAATGCTATGAGGCTGGTATCTTAGACAAGTTAAGTGAGGTACAGCAAAAAGTTAAGATTGAAAGTGAATTTAAGCTTTGTGATGCTAATGGAATTATGGGATATAGAGATACAGGAAAAGACACTATGCCTTATATGATAGGTGTTGTTGATTTCGAAGATGAACTTAAAGTTCCACAAGAATATACCTCTGTTTCAGTTAATCCTTTTACATGGGTAGTTTTTAGAACAGAAGAGCACTATGAATCAGAAGTTACAGAAAAGATTCAAGAATTATGGAGACGTATATTTCAGGAGTGGTTTCCAAGCTCAGGTTACGATCATGCAGAAGGACCAGAAATGGAACTATACTATACAGCAGATGATGATAGGTTTTTCTCAGAAGTTTGGATTCCTATTATAAAGAAATAGAGGACTATAAGTCAACACAAAAAACTGTTATTACATTGCTTTATTTTGTAATAACAGTTTTTCTATTATTTCATATATTTCATTCCAGTAATGAACTCTTATGATATTTTCATTTAAAATATGTCTATTGTAGTTTGTATCAAGCAGCAGAACTTTGAAGCCAGCTGTTGAAAGCTGAATAGCATTTTCATAATTATCCTCTATAAATATATCACAATTTAAATCTATTGCTTTATCTACTTTATAATGACTACCTAAAACAAATAGATCATTATAGGGAATATTATTATTTCTTAAGTATCTGTGAGTAAGCATACTAAGACTTGTATCTCTTGCAGTGACAAAATATATACTATTATCTTCAGCTAGCTTAGTTATTATTTCTTGAACATTTTCTCTTAAAGGCTGATCCTCATGAAGTATAAACTTATTTTTCTCATAAAATTCGTTATATGCTTCTTCATTAACACCTAATACATTATGAATAGCGTATTCAGTTACTTGTTCTTTAGTTATATTGGTATTAAAGTAATAATTGCATAAATCAAGCCAATAATAAGCATCTGTTATAGTTCCATCAATATCAATACAAATGTTTAAATTATTCATTTTATTCACCTCCTCTTGCGTTTATAATAACATCTAAATGTTAAGATATAATTAAATATAAGTTAAGTAAGCATATTATAGTATAATAAAATTGTAAAAAATGGTTATATTCAAAAAGGAATGATAGAATGAAGGAAATATTAGTTAGTTTGTAGAATAAATAAAGAAGGATATAAGTTAAGTGATATTTTCTTGCTAAAGAAAGAAGGAGATAAATGATGGATAAGGATAAGGATAAGAGAATTGCTGTTTTGATAGATGCAGATAATGTGTCAGAAAAATATATTAAATATATAATAGATGAAATTTCAAATCATGGAGTACCTACTTATAAAAGAATATATGGAGACTGGACTAAGCCACAGCTTGCACCATGGAAGAATGTTTTATTGAATTATTCCATAACTCCAATTCAACAATATAATTATACAACAGGAAAAAATTCAACTGATGCGGCATTAATAATTGATGCAATGGATATATTATATTCAAAAAATGTTGATGGGTTTTGCATAGTTTCAAGTGATAGTGATTTTACAAGATTAGCATCAAGATTGCGAGAAGCTGGAATGTATGTAATTGGTATGGGGGAGAAGAAGACCCCAACTCCATTTATTGCTGCCTGTGAAAAGTTTAAATATCTTGAGGTGCTTGCATCTATGGCATCTAATATTGAAGAAACTGAAAATGTTAAAACTGTTCATAAGAATCAAGAGAATAAGGTTGGTACCATAAGTAGAGAAAAGTTAATAGAAGCTATTAAAACAATTATTACTGAAATTTCTGATGAAGATGGTTGGGCATTTTTAGGTGAGCTTGGTAGTACACTAAACAAGAGGTATCCAGATTTTGATAGTAGAAACTATGGATATACAAAGCTTACTCCATTTGTAGCTTCTTTAAATAAGTTTGAAATAAGATCAATTAAAACCAGTAATCCAAGTATAACTTTAAAGTATGTTAGAAATAAAGAATAACAACACTTCAATATAAGAAGTAAAAGAGTTCAACTTTTCGGTTGAACTCTTTTTAACATGAGATAAATTAATTGATTAAAGATCATATTTAGTGATTTGTCTTTGGGTTAATTGAGCACCATATTTTGATACATAAGATCCGCTTTTAGTAATAAATATATCTTTAGCGATTATTGTATCCATCAATGCAGAAACTTCAGCTTCAGTTATTGATTCTTTTACACCTGTAACAGAGAATGAAGCTTTATCTCCACTTGAAGTTACGAAGGTCATTGAAAGTACATATTCCATTATTTCACCTACTTTCCATAATAAATTTTAAGTTGCATTTAGTTGTTTGCTAGCTTAGAAGTTTCGTTTAGAAATAAATCTCTAGTGGGATTATTTAAAATCCCTTTGATAGCTTGAGCAACATCTGAAATATTTTCAGTTGTAGCATTTAGTTTAATACCTGAAAAATTCTTTTTTCTGAATACTGGTGCACCAGAAGCATCTGTTCCACTTTGAACCTCTAGACTAAAAGTAGT
The DNA here is from genome assembly GCF_028728205.1 of Clostridium sp. 'White wine YQ'. Classification (NCBI taxonomy): domain Bacteria; kingdom Bacillati; phylum Bacillota; class Clostridia; order Eubacteriales; family Clostridiaceae; genus Clostridium; species Clostridium sp. 'White wine YQ'. The sequence continues at coordinate 1,615,499 of NZ_JAQYUU010000001.1, read as the reverse complement.
GGAATTTAAAACCTTATTAATAGCCATTTACATCTCCTCCTTTCTAAACTTTACATAAAAGATATATGTTCTTTTAGAAAAGTTTACCTGAATGTTAAAAATAATTTTAAAATAAAACATACTGATTATTCATTATCAATAACAACTCCAAGTTTAGTTGAAATAATTGTATTGAGCTTGTTAATTGAAAAGGTTAAGCCAGCTATGTTTTTCTCAAGTCTAATTAATAAATAGGCTGAAATAGCTACTGGAAAGCCAACGTTACCTATTAAGTTAATTAGATCATTTACTTCCATAAGAAATCACCTCCTTCATGAAAGATATATGTTATGAAAAAATGTTTTGATTTTTAGTTTTTAATGAAATGAAGTCGACTTAAATGGAGATATGTAAAATAGCAGCATATATCCCTTATATAATTGGTATAAAGGAGGTGATATTTATGGCTGAAGCAATTCTATCATCACTTTCATTAGTGATAAAATATAAGTCTGGTATAGATAAAGAAGGACACGATGTGTTTAGAAGACAAGCTTTTTTAAATATATCTAATGCTGCAACAGATGATGATTTAAGTATGGTCGGACATGCTATTGGAGAACTTTTAAATACACAGATTTACAGCATTCTCAAGGAAAATAGATTTGAGTTATTTGAGACTGTACAATAATTTATATTAAGCTATTGTACAGTTTTAATATCTTAAAGTATGAAAATAACAAAAAAATGTAGCTACAAGAAGAATATGTAAACATTGACATTTATTCTTTGAAAATATAAAATTTATATATGTTGTTTTGAGAGGAAGAGGTTTATGGTGAATATACTATTAGTTTGCGCTGGAGGAATGTCTTCTAGTATACTGGCATTTCGAATGAAAGAGGCTGCAAAAGAAAGGCAATTAGATATTTCAGTTAATGCATTTTCAGAATTTCAAATTGAGAAGCATTTAGAGAATATTGATGTGGTTTTAGTTGGACCACAGATTAGATTTAAAATTAAGCAAATAGAGAATGTATGTATTAATAAAGAAATTCCAGTAGCTATTATGGACATGTTTGATTACGGAAGAATGAGAGCTGATAAATTAATTGATCAAGCATTGGATTTGGTACAAAAAAAATAAAATTTTTAATATAAAATCTTTAGAATTATTTCTAAAGATTTTTTTCTTTTGAAAATTTCCATTTACTTATGTTTTTTTTTATTTAGGTTAAAATAACATAAATGATTATTTAAAAAGTTAGTTTGAGTTAGGGCATCATTAAAGTATTTGGAGGTAATCATATGTTAGATAAGTTTATGGATATATTACTAGGTGAACCTTTGGCTAATGAACAAGGAGCACATGAAAAGTATAACATTCCTTTTGGTCTTGCAATTATGGCAAGTGATGCTATATCATCAGTTGCATACGCGGCTCAAGAGATTCTATTCGTTTTAATTGTTTTAGGAGCAACTGCATATCAATGGTTAACTTGGACTTCATTCATGATTATTGGCTTATTGATTTTATTAACTATTTCATACATACAGATTATCAGAGCATATCCTCAAGGTGGAGGTGCTTATAAAGTTGCAACAGAAAATATAGGCACTAAAGCAGGGTTATCAGCTGGAGCTGGATTAATTATAAGTTACATACTCACTGTAGCAGTTAGTGCGAGTGCTGGAGTTGATGCAATAATCTCTGCATTTAGTGGCTTATCTCAATATAAAGTTATTTTTGTTGTAACTATTATTATAATACTAACTATTTTAAATTTAAGAGGTATAAGTGAATCTTCAAAAATTTTTGCTATACCCACTTATATATTTATTTTTAGTATGATTTTTATGATTGTATATGGTTTGTTTAAGTATTTCATTTTAAACATCCACCCTGAACCACTATACGCTATTCCTAATAAGACTACAGAAAACTTAACTTTATTTCTTATATTAAGAGCATTTTCTTCAGGATGTTCGGCTTTAACTGGAGTGGAGGCAGTAAGTAATTCAGTTCCAAACTTTCAAGAGCCTAGCCAAAAAAGTGCAAGAACTGTAATGATTTTATTAGCAGGGTTAATATTTTTTATTTTTGGAGGAACATCAATTCTTACTATATTTTATACAGCAGTACCGTTACAAAATGGACCGACAGTTATATCTCAAATAGCCTATGCTATTTTTCATAATGGATTTATGTACTATTTAATTCAATTTAGTACAGCTGTAATTTTGCTAATGGCGTGTAATACTGCATATACAGGGTTTCCAATGTTAATGTATATAGTAGGAAAGGATGGTTTTGCACCAAGACAGTTTACCGTAAGAGGTAAGAGACTTAGTTTTTCTTTTGGAATAGGGGCATTGTCATTTGTAGCATGCCTTTTAGTCATTATATTTAAAGCAGACACACATAGATTAATACCATTATATGCTATTGGTGTATTTATATCTTTTACACTAGGTCAATATGGTATGGTAAATCACTGGCGTAAAGACAAGGAAAATGGGTGGATTAAACGTGCAATTATTAATGGGTTTGGTGCCTTTCTAACTTTATTAACTACAATTATAATATTAGTCGAAAAATTTAGCGAAGGAGCATTTATTGTTGCAATTTTAATTCCACTAATAATTTTAATTCAGTTAAGAATTAAAGCTCATTATAATAGGGTAGCTTGTAGGTTAAGGGTAACTAAGGCATCTTTAAAGAATATTGATTTAAAAGCAAAGTATGATCACATAGTAGTTGTCCCTCTAGCAAGTTTAAATAGTGCAACATTAGGAGCTCTTCAATATGCTCAGAGTTTGAGTTCTAATGTAATAGCTTTAAATATATCAACAAATAGAGAGGATTTAGAAAAACTAAAGAATAAATGGGCCTTACTTGATACTGATATTTTATTAGTAGCTAAATATTCTGCATTTAGAGCAGTTGTAACACCTATTTTAGATTATTTAGATAAAATGGCAAATGCAGCATCAGAAAATGAAAGGATTACTGTGATTTTACCTGAATTTGAAACTCATGAGTGGTGGGGAAGTTTTTTACATAATCATACAGGATTCTTTTTAAGGGAGACTTTGCTTAGAAAAAATAATATAGTGGTTGCAACATATCCATATCATTTAACTGAAGCAGATGTTTGTGAACCTGATGATGAATAAAAATAATAGGATTATGAGTGAATTTATCGAGAAAATTCACTTGTAGTCCTTAATTTATTCAATTATTAATCAAAACTTAATAAATTAAGAAAAAATTTAGATGATTTTCAAAGAAAATGTGATAGAATTATGTCTAGGTCTTTTCAAACATAAATGAACAATTCGTAAACTTTAAATTATTAACATTTAATTTAAAGAAAATTATTCAATACTAACGGGGGTATAACAATATGCTTGAAAAATTTATGAATCTACTGATAGGAGAGCCTTTAGCTAATGAGCAAGGAAGTAGTGAAAAGTATAACATTCCTTTTGGATTAGCAATTATGGCAAGTGATGCTATTTCTTCAGTAGCGTACGGGGCACAAGAAATACTATTTGTTTTAATTGTCTTAGGTGCTTCAGCTTATCAGTGGTTGACATGGACATCCTTTATGATTATAGGATTGTTAGTTATATTAACAATTTCATATATTCAAATTATTAGGGCGTATCCTCAAGGGGGAGGAGCTTACAAGGTTGCAACAGAAAATATAGGGACTAAAGCTGGGTTATCTGCAGGAGCAGGACTTATAATTAGTTATATACTTACAGTTGCAGTTAGTGCAAGTGCAGGTGCTGATGCTATAATTTCTGCCTTTAGTAGTCTATCAGAGTATAAAGTACTATTTGTTGTAAGCATAATTATAGTACTAACTATATTAAATTTAAGAGGTATCAGTGAATCATCAAAAATATTCGCAATACCAACTTATATTTTCATTTTCAGTATGATTTTTATGATTGTTTATGGATTATTTAAGTATTTTGTATTAAATATCCATCCAGAACCAATGTACTCTATTCCTGGACAGGCTACAGAAAATTTAACTTTGTTTCTTATATTAAGAGCATTTTCTTCAGGATGTTCTGCTTTAACTGGAGTAGAGGCTGTAAGTAATTCAGTACCAAATTTTAAAGAACCAAGCCAGAAAAGTGCTAAGACTGTAATGATTTTGCTTGCTGGTTTAATATTCTTTATATTTGGAGGTACTTCAGTACTTACTATATTTTATACAGCTGTACCAATTACAAATGGTCCTACAGTAGTATCACAGATAGCATCCGCTATATTTCATAATGGATTTATGTATTATGTAATACAATTTAGTACAGCAGTAATTCTACTTATGGCATGCAATACTGCCTTTACTGGATTTCCAATGCTTATGTATATAGTAGGTAAAGATGGCTTTGCTCCTAGACAATTTACTATAAGAGGTAAAAGACTTAGTTTTTCTTTTGGAATTGGAGCATTGTCTTTTATAGCGTGCCTATTAGTAATTATATTTAAAGCAGATACTCATAGACTAATACCATTGTATGCTATTGGTGTATTTATATCATTTACATTAGGTCAATATGGTATGGTAAATCATTGGAGAAAAGAAAAAAGTGCTGGATGGGTAAAACGTGCATGTATAAATGGATTCGGAGCTTTAGTTACCTTCTTAACAACAATTATAATATTAGTAGAGAAGTTCAGTGAAGGAGCTTTTATTGTTGCAATCCTAATTCCAATTATAATATTAGTCCAATTAAAAATTAAAGCACACTATGACAGAGTTGCCTGTCGTTTAAGTATAAGTCAATTAAACCTAAAGAAAGTTGATTTAAAGGTGAAATATACACATATTATAATAGTTCCAATTGCAAGCTTAAATAAAGCAACTATAGGAGCATTACAATATGCGCAGAGTATAAGTGATAATGTTATTGCTATAAATATTTCCACTGATAAAGAAGCTATGGAAAGACTGAAACAAAGATGGAGTGAATTAGATACTGATATTCTACTTGTATCGAAATATTCTCCGTTTAGAGCAGTAGTAACACCGCTATTAAAAAATATAGAACAGATTGTAGATGCGGCTGCTGATAATGAAAGAATAACAGTAATTGTTCCGGAGTTTGTTACTCATGAACGTTTTGGAGAAGTTTTACATAATCATACAAGCTTCTTTATTAGAGAAACATTATTAAGGAATAAAAATATTGCTGTTTCTACATTCCCATATCATTTATCAGATGAGGATGTATGCGAAAGAGAAATTAATTAAGAAAAAGGACTATAGTATATTTGAACTTAACAATATACTATAGTCCTTAAATTTTTTATTTCGCAGCCTTTGCAGCTTCAACAAGTGCAGTAACATATCCTTTTGTATCTTGAAGAGTAGCTCCGCTTACTGCATCTACCATTTTCTTATTATCATTATCTTTTAGGGTTTTTTCTAAATCAGAAACAGTTTTTCCAGTTACATATTTTTCTATAGCAGCATAAGATTCATCAAGTGGTTTTGTAGCTTTAGCTTCTTCTTTCATTAAGTCACTATAGTATTTTGCATTAGCTTTCTTTGAAGCTAAAACCATGTTAGGATCTTTATAACCTTGAAGCCCAAAGTCCTTATCAGAATTAGGAACTCCTTTTGCAACGTCTTTTCCCATAAATTGATAGTCATCAATAGATGCACCAACTATTGTATCTCCAGATACAGCTACCACTGCAACTGTGAAACATTTTGTTCCATGCGCTGCATACTCAACTCTTCCCATTTTTATGTTGCTTGTGTCTACCTTAGCTGGGGTGGTGGTCGCAGCTTTATTTCCACAACCTGCAAGTGAAGCAACAATTCCTAAAGTAAGAACAATTCCTAAAAATTTTTTCATTAATATCTCCCCTTCATTTAATTTGATTTATGTAATAAGTATTTTGATATAAAATTAACGGTCTTTCATTCTCAATATATTGTTAGGAAGAGTATATTATTACTTATGCTTCATTAGAAAAACAAATATAGTATAAGCAAATTAGATGAATATCCTTATACATGAGGAATGACAAACTTTAACAATAACTAAAATAGATTTATAATAAAAATATGGATAACATAAATAAACATAAGAAGGAGAAAAAAGAATGAAAAAATACTTTGGAGATTATCACGTGCATTCAAGCTTTTCCCCAGATTCTAAAGAAGCAATTGAAAATATATTTAATAAAGCCAAGGAAAGTTTATTAAGTGAGATATGTTTAACAGAGCATATAAGTATGAATGAAAATGATAGTAGCTATGATTACTTAAAATATAATAACTATATAGAAGAAGTAAACAAATATAATGGACAAGAATCTTCAGAATTATCAATTAAGATCGGATTAGAGGTTGGAGAAGGTCACAGGTATATAAAAGAAGTAGGGGAATATATAAAAGATAAAGATATAGATTTTATAATAGGATCTCTACATAGGATTGACGATATTGGAATAATTGGCTATTTAGAAATGTACGATATAAAAAAGGTGTATGAAGACTACTTTAAAGAGTTATATGAGGTAGCCGATAAGAGTGAATATGATGTGCTAGGACATTTAGACTTAGTGCAAAGATATGCATGGAATAAGTATGGAAGATATGAATATAAAAATTATGAAGATTTAATTGATTGTATACTAAAAAGAGTGATCGAGAGGGGAAAGGGAATAGAAATAAATACTTCTATTTTAAAGAACAGAAAAGAATATATGCCAAAATCAGAAATAGTAAGAAGGTATAGAGAATTAGGTGGAAAAATAATTACTGTTGGATCTGATGCGCATAGCTTTGAGAGAGTTGGAGAAGGAATTAGCATAGCTTATGATTTTTTAAAGGAAAGTGGTTTTAAGTATATTTCTAGATATGACAAAAGAAAGTGCTATTTTGAAACCCTATAACAATTTTAAACTAGATAAAATATGTTTTATATATTTATTGTATCATTTATGAATAAACTTTAAATTTTTGATAAAAATGTGAACAAGTACTTCAATTTATAATTATTTGTGCTAAAATGTAGTTTGATTTATTTAGGAATACAATATATGATGCATAAATTTTTTATAAAACTAAATTTAAAACAAATTTTTAATGAAAAATATCTAGTACTTATGGGGGTATTATAAAATGCTTGAAAAGTTTATGAACATACTTATAGGGGAACCCTTAGCCAATGAACAGGGTGCTCAGGAAAAGTATAATGTTCCTTTTGGTCTTGCTATAATGGCAAGTGATGCTGTTTCATCAGTTGCATATGCAGCAGAAGAAATTTTATTGGTTTTGGTGCCAATTATTGGAGCTATGGCATATAGCTGGCTAACTTGGACTTCCTTTATGATAGTTGGGCTACTATTAATTTTGACTATATCTTATATACAAATTATTAGAGCTTATCCTCATGGAGGGGGAGCATATATAGTTGCTAAGGAAAATTTAGGCTCAAAAGCCGCATTAATTGCTGGAGCTGCACTACTAATTGACTATATACTTACAGTAGCTGTTAGTGCCAGTGCCAGTGTTGCTGCAATAACTTCGGCATTTTCTGGATTAAGTGAACATAAAGTTTTAATTGTAATTTCATTAATTATAGTTTTAACTATCATGAACTTAAGAGGAATTAGTGAATCTTCAAGGGTGTTTAGTATACCTACCTATATATTTATTGTAAGTATGATATTTATGATTTTATACGGATTATTTAAATATTTTGTTTTACATATAGAGCCGCATCAATTAGTTATAGATCCTGAGTCTGCTAAAGGAATGGGAAGCCTAAGTGTATTCTTAATTATGAAGGCTTTTGCTTCAGGATGTTCTGCACTTACTGGATTAGAAGCGGTAAGTAATTCAGTACCAAACTTTAAAGAGCCAGCTCAAAAAAATGCTAAGATTGTAATGGTATTGCTTACCGGATTAATTTTATTTATATTTGGTGGAAGCTCAATACTAGCAAGATTTTACGAAGTTATACCTAAAGATGGTGGACCTACTGTAATAGCTCAATTAGCATATGGTGTATTTAATTATGGACCAATGTTTTATGTTATACAATTTAGTACAGCTATAATCTTACTTATGGCTTGTAATACTGCATTTACTGGATTTCCAATGCTAATGTACGTTGTAGGTAAGGACGGATATGCCCCAAGACAATTTACAGTTAAAGGTAAGAGATTAAGTTTTTCAGCTGGAATCATTTCACTTTCATTTGTAGCTTGTTTCCTAGTTGTAGCATTTAAAGCTGATGTTCATTTATTAATTCCATTATATTCAGTTGGAGTATTTTTATCATTTACATTAGCACAGTCTGGAATGGTTATTCATTGGATGAAGAGTAAGGAAGCCGGTTGGCGTTCTCGTGCAGTTATAAATGGTTTTGGAGCTTTTATAACCTTAGTTACTACAGGTGTTATAGTATGTGTTAAATTCTTCTTAGGAGCTTGGATAATTATTTTAGCATTACCTATAGTTGTATATGTTATGATTAGCATACATAATCACTATGACCGTGTTGCATGTAGATTAAGATTAAACAATGATTCGCTTAAAAACTTTGATCTAAAAGTGAAATTCGAGCATATAGTTATTGTGCCACTTGCAAGTTTAAATAAAGCAACATTAACGGCTCTTCAATATGCTCAAAGTATAAGTCCTAATGTAATAGCTATAAATATATCTACAGATAAAGTGGCTTTAGAAAAATTGAAGGCTAGATGGGCTTTATTGGATACAGATATAATTTTAGTAGCGAAGTATTCTCCATATAGAGCAGTAGTTACACCTTTAATACAGTATATAAATCAAATTGCAGATGCAACAACAGATAATGAAAAAATTACAGTAATATTGCCTGAGTTTGAAACCCATGAATGGTGGGGAGGAGTACTTCATAACCATACTGGTTTCTTCTTAAGAGAGACACTACTAAGAAAGAAAAAAATAAATGTTTCTACCTGTCCATATCATTTATCAGATGATGATGTTTGTGAGTTAGATAACGACAATTAATATATTATGTAGAGAGCCTTGCAGTATATGCAGGGCTCTTATTTTATTATAAGAGTAAATAAATATATCTAAAAATAAGTAATTATATGGTACAATTTACATAAGTTAAAAAATCATAACTTTTATACTTGATTAGGAGGGCAAAACTTGAAAAATATAAAATCAGAAAATATTATTAAATTAATGTATATTGTATTTATTATATGGTCAGTAGCTACTATTGTGGTAATAAGTAAAAACATAGAGAGTAAAAGTGCAATTATAATTGTAATAGGATATATAGTTTATTTATTTGTTATGGTTTTCTATTTAATAATAAAAACATTAATGAATATAAGGAATTTAAAATTAAGAGAAATAAAAAAAAGGTTTATAAAATTTATATTGATGGCTGCGATTTTTGGTGGGACATCCTGTATTATTGATTATTTTTTTAGACCAGAAAAATTTGATATTTTGAGATCTTTCTCAATATCAATTTCATTAGCACTTGGTATATATTTTTTTGATTTAGCATTTACTAAAAAATACTAAACTAAAACTTTAAATATAAAGCGGGGTATGGTGAGATATGAATAATAAAATATTAATTATTGAAGATGATAGATCCATTAGTGATATGGTTAAGAATTATTTGACTAAAGAGGGTTTTAATATAGATACTGCTTATGATGGGGAAGAGGGAATAACCAAATTCTTAAAAGAAAATTATGATTTAGTTGTTTTGGATTTAATGATGCCCAAATTAGACGGAATGGAAACTATGAAAATCATAAGAGAAAAGAGTTCTGTACCAATTTTAATAATGTCAGCAAAAGATACAGATGTAGATAAAGCAATTGGGTTAGGTCTAGGGGCTGATGATTATATAGCAAAGCCTTTTTCAATGATTGAGATTTCAGCTAGAATTAAAGCTTCCATCAGAAGAGCAACAAAATATTCGTCTACCACAAATAAAGAAGAGGACAATATAGCAAAGCTTGGAGAGCTTACAATAAATTTTGAAAATTTTCTAGTAACTAAAAATGGAGAGTCTATTCAGTTAACATCAAAGGAATTTGAGATACTTAAATTATTCATTAAAAATCCAAATAGAGTTTTTACAAAAGCACAAATATACAGTTTCGTTTGGAATGATGACTATTTTGGAGATGAGAATGTTATTAATGTTCATATGAGAAGGCTTAGAGAAAAAATAGAAGATGATCCATCAAAGCCAAAATATATAAAGACTTTGTGGGGAATAGGGTACAAGTTGGAGGGAAATTAATATGATTATTTTTTTACTTGTAATAATAGGCATACTCAGTGGAGTAATTATATTTCAGCACTTGTCCAAAAGAGAGAGAAACAAAAATTTGAAGTATATTGAAGATAAGCTGCAAGAGTTAACGAGCAAAGGTAAGATTGAGAAAATTTTAGTTGTAAAAGATGATGAGAGAATAAAAGGATTATTATTAGAAATAAATAATCTGTTAGATTATAGTCAAAAGGTACTTGCGGATTATAGAAAAAAAGAAATATCTATGAGAAAAATGCTTTCAAATATTTCGCATGATTTAAAAACACCTTTAACTGTTGTTCTAGGGTATATAGAAACTATAAGCCTTGATAATAACATGGAAATTGAAGAAAGAGAAGAATTGCTTTCTAAGGTTCATAATAAAACTTTGGAAGTTATAGATTTAATGAACAAGTTTTTTGATTTAGCAAAGCTTGAATCAGGAGATAAAGATATTCCAATTACTAGAGTTAACATGAATGAAATATGCAGGAAAAATATATTGGATTTCTACGATATATTAAATAATAAAGGTATAGAGGTAAATATAAATATTCCTGAAGAAATTATTTACTCACAAGGAAATGATGAGGCGCTAGATAGAATTGTAAATAATCTTATATCAAATGCAATTAGATACGGAATGGATGGGAACTACTTAGAATTTAATCTTCGATTCGATGATGAATACTCATATATTGAAGTTATAGATAAAGGAAAAGGGATAGATGAAAATCAAATAGAGAATGTCTTTGAGAGAATGTATACACTTGAAGATTCAAGAAATAAACTATTCCAAGGTAGTGGATTAGGACTTACAATAACTAAAAGATTAGTTGAGAAATTAGGTGGAGAAATTTATCTTAAAAGTAAACCTAATTTGAAAACCATCTTTACAGTAAAGCTAAAAAGAATAACATACTAGTAATTAAAAAAACAAGGTGTTCAATATAACGCATCTTGTTTTTCTAATATTATGATAACAAACGGTGAATAGATGAGATTTTAACTTATAAGGTTACAGAATTCAGGGGGAAACCCGAAGTAATGCTAAACATACCGCGCATGGATGAGGGTTTCGCTTCTTATATTTACAGAATTAATGGAAAAAATCGAAGGAACGCTAAACAGGCCGCGCGTGTATGAGATTTTATTCCATTAATTCAACTTAAGGATTTTGTAAGATTTGATTAATAAAAAAGAGAAGTCCAGAAACTAGAATAGAATTATAGAAGATAAGTAATGAGAGGAGCAAGAATATGAGTTATATATTGAGAACTACAAATTTAACAAAATCCTTTAAGGATAAAAGTGTTGTTACAAATGTAAATATGAATATTAAAAAAGGTGAAATATATGGTTTCTTAGGGCCAAATGGAGCAGGTAAAACAACTATTATGAAAATGATTACTAATCTTGTGAAGCCTACAAGTGGTGAGATAGAGATATTTGGCGAGAAGTTAATGAATAATTCCTTTGAAATATTAAAGAAGATAGGAACCATTATAGAATACCCAGTATTTTATGACAAACTTTCAGGAAGAGAAAATTTAGAATTACATTGCGAATATATGGGTTACTATGATAAAGGAGCTGTCGATAAGGCGTTAGATTTAGTAGGATTAAAGGATATAGATAGCAAAATGGTCAAGGAATATTCATTAGGAATGAAGCAAAGACTTGGGATTGCAAGAGCTATTATAAACAAACCAGAACTACTAATATTGGATGAGCCAATAAATGGACTTGATCCAATTGGAATTAAGGAGATTAGAAATCTTTTTAAAATGCTAAACAAGGAATATGGAATGACTATTTTAGTATCAAGTCATATATTAAGTGAAATAGAACAAATTGCAGATACAATTGGAGTGATAAACCATGGAAGATTAATAGAAGAAATTTCTATGGAAAGTATAAGGGATGATAATACTGAATACGTAGAAATAGTCACTAAAGATTGTACTAAAGCAGCTTATATACTTGAAAGTGAGCTTAATATTTCTAATATCAAGGTGATCAATAATTCATTGATAAGAGTATATGATTTAAAGGTATCGCAAAATAGTATATCTAAGGCATTGATATTAAGTGGGATAGAAATAGATGCTATAAACAAGAAAAATACTTCTTTAGAAGATCATTTCTTAAAACTTTTAAATGGAGGGGATTTAAGTGCTTAAATTAATGAAGTTAGAGCTAAAAAAGTTTAGAATAGGGGTAAAGGGAGCAGTAATAGCTAACCTGATTATGTTAGCAGCTATAGTTATGACGGTGTTTGTTTCTCAAGATTCTAAGGAATTTTCAAGTTACAGCCTCGTATTTGAACTAACTGGATTAACAGTAAGAGCAGTTTTCTTAATATTTGCAGCAAGTATCATAGCGAAATTAGTAGTTGGAGAATATAATAATAAAACTATAAATCTTATGTTTATGTACCCTATTAATAGAATGAAAATTATGCTTTCAAAAATATTAATAGTATTAATATTTGCATTTGTTGCAATGCTAGCATCAAATATTTTCTTAAATGTTAGTATATATATAATTAATTCATTTACTCATATATTACAAGATACTTTAACCAGTGATATGATATCAAAAACTTTAATAAATAGTGTGCTTTATTCATTTATATTTGCATTTGTAAGCTTGATTCCGGTATTTGTAGGAATGAGGAGAAGAACTACTGGCTCAACTATTATTACAAGCGTAATAGTTACAAGTATTTTAAGCAACGGTAGTAGTTCACCGTTAAGTTCAATTATATTAATTCCAATCATATTTGCAATTCTAGGTGTAGTTGGAACTTATATATCAATAAGAAATATAGATAGTGTAGATATTGTATAAACTATAGGAAGTTCATTTTGAACTTCCTTTTCTTATAAGAAAATTTTCATAGATGCAAATATAGTATAATAGGAGTATTATAAGATTAAGGATTCAAAAATAAAAGATTTATAGCAACTTAATTATATATAATGACAAGGAGAGGATAAGATGGACGTAGGCAGAAATGATAAATGTTGGTGTGGAAGTGAACTTAAATATAAAAAGTGTCACATGGAATTTGACGAAAGATTACAACAATTAAAGAATCATGGACATATTATTCCACCAAGAGAAATTATCAAAAACAAAGAACAAATTGAAGGTATTAGAAGAAGTGCTAAAATAAATAATGCAATACTAGACTTAGTGAGCAGTAATATAAAAGAAGGTATGAGTACAGAGGACTTAGATAAATTAGTTTATGATTATACTATATCTCAAGGTGCTATACCAGCTGATCTTAATTACTATGGTTATCCAAAGAGTATTTGTACTTCAATTAATGATGAGGTATGTCATGGAATACCAAGTGAAGATATAATACTTAAAAATGGAGATATTATTAATGTAGACGTATCTACAATTTTTGAGGGTTATTTTTCAGATGCTTCAAGAATGTTTAAAATTGGAGAAGTAAGCGAAAATGCTGAAAAATTAGTTAGTGTATGTAAAGAGTGCTTGGAGAAAGGTATTGAGGCAGTAAAGCCATGGGGATTCTTAGGAGATATAGGAGCAGCAATACAAGAACATGCAGAAAAAAATGGGTACTCCGTTGTTAGAGATTTTGGAGGACATGGAGTAGGAATTAAGTTTCAAGAAGAACCATTTGTACCTCATTATGGTAAAAAGGGTACAGGGATGGTTTTAGTACCAGGTATGGTTATAACTATTGAACCAATGATAAATGAAGGAGACTATAGATTATATGTGGATCCTAAAAATGAATGGACAGCACATACAAAAGATGGTTCACTTTCAGCTCAATGGGAACATACAATTTTAATAACTGAAGATGGTACAGAAATAATATCAAAGTAAATAAAAAAACAGAAGCAGTTGCTTCTGTTTTTTTTATTTAATTATGTAGTTTTATAAATGGACCATGACCAGAAGCTATGTATTTTATAGGAAGCTCAGATAATACATGTTTTATAATTTCAAGTGCCTTTGGGGAAGGAATTTGCCTGTCAGTAATTGAGTCTATTTCCATTTCTAAAGTTGAATCAATTATTTGTTCATTAATATTATCAAAATTTATAATTAAGTCACTACTAAAAAGAATATTGCGTTTAGTATCAAAGGCAATAAGCCCTTCCCATAAGTGCATCTCAGAAGGATATGATATAAATTTAAGTGAATATATTTCTTCCTCTAATGTATCTCCAGGATTTTCAATTTGTAAGTCATAATTAAATCCAAAACCGTTAAATTGCATTGAGGTTGTTTTTGAACAAATTGTATGAGCTTCAGGATATTCCTCAAGTATCAGATCAATACCACCACATTCATCACCTTCAAAATGAGATACAAAAATATAACTAAGTTTTTTCTCACCTAATATTTCTTTCAGTTTAGGAACTAGTTCTTTTGCCATCTTATGATTTCCTGTATGGATTAATAACGGCTTACTTCCTAGAAATAGAAACTGATTAAAATTAATAGGAACATTAGGAATTGAGTGGTTAAACTTATAAAGGTCATCTAAAACTTTTATTACTTCCATATTAAAACCCCCTTAGTTAATTAATTATCATCAGTATAACATTATTAAGAACAAAGTCAATTTTAATAATGTATGTATGTATGAAAGAAAAATTCTGTAACAAGTATTGAATACAACCATATAATAGAATCAATGATTAATTATTAAATTAAGAGGGGACAAATATGATATCTAGTTCCAAGTTTATAAATCAGTCGCTGGAATTACATCTTTTTTTCGGAAGGATTATGAAAGAACATGCATTGTTTCTACAATTAAGCTTTACTCCAAAAGATGTAGAGTATATGAAACATGCAGATATGTTTAGAAGAAGATTTGATAAATTATTCAGTGAAGTACTTAGAATGTCTAGCGGAGTAATAAGGCCAGAAGTCATGAAATCAGGAGAGTTAGTAACACCATTTACATTAAAAGCTGAAATGGCTACTCAATATTTTACTGGTGTGGATATTGCAACTGAGCTTACTCAAATTGAATTAGGTCAGAGAGCAGACATATTAAAATCAGCTAATTATAATCAATCAAGTGGTATGCTAAATCAAAATATGATGCAACATAGCATGATGCAACCAGATATGACCATGCAACAGGGAGAAATGGGGGAACAAAATACAGAAATGCAGCCAGGAATGGAGATGCAGCAAAATAAAATGATGCAGCCAGGAATGGAAATGGGGCAAAATCAGGATATTAATATGGGTGGCGCTGCACAAGAGCGCAGAGTTTTTATACTTAATCAAACAGCATTAGATTTATTAGAAGAATTCGCAGGATTTAAGGCGGATGTTTTAGGCAATATAAAGGCTTGTAAAATGGTTACTACAAATATTTATCCAACTATGTTGCAACATTTAATACATGAAGCTCAAAATTACTATAAAATGATTCAGAAGTTACAAAGTAGACAAGACGTTGACCTTGAACAGGAAGCATATGAAGAAGAATCAACATGGAATCATCTAATGGAAGAACATGCAAAGTTTATTAGAGGATTACTTGATCCATCAGAAGACGATCTCATAAAAAAAGCAAATGAATTCGCAGATGAATTTGAAGAGCTTACTAAAGCTGCAAAAGATGCCATGGATAATGTAATGCCACTAGATGATGTTACCAATGAGAGTATAGAGGCAACTACTGAATTAAGAGATTTTAAAGCGCAAGGAACTCAAGGTATACTAGAATGTAAAATCAAATCATTGATACTTCCATTGCTTTCAGATCACGTTTTGCGCGAGGCAAATCACTACTTAAGATTATTAGATAAATATAAACAGTAATTATATAATATTCCTCCTAAAGACTTTATGGTCAAGGAGGAATTTTAATTTATATTACAAGATATGGTATAATGTATAGAAAAAGAAAGGGAGTATACCTATGGATAGATCTCAAAGGGAAGGTATCCAATCATTAATTAACAATAAGTATAAACTTATTCCCTTAAATTATGAACATATTGAAACCTTGTACAATTGGAACATAAATGAGAAGGAACTTGAGAATTTTACTTGTAGGCCAATAATAGAATATAAATCCTTAGAGGAGTATTTAAAAAGTACAATAAATAGAATTTCAGAAGGGAAAATAAAAGTATATGTGCTAGTAGAGGAAAAAACAAATAGCCCTTTAGGTAAAATATCACTATTTGATTTTAATGAAAGAAATCATAGTGCAGAATTTGGCTATTATCTTCCAAAGGTTTATAGAGGGAAAGGGTTAGGAAAAATACTGCTTAGAGATTTATTAAAAACTATTTGGGAACAAGATGAGCTTAACTTAAATAAAGTTTATGCTACAACGTCTTCAAATAATATAGCGTCAATAAAACTACTGGAAAAATTTGAATTCAAATTAGATGGAGTATTAAGAGAACATTATTGGATTAATGATGCTAGATATAATCAGCTTATTTATTCTATGCTTAAATGTGAATGGATTAAGTAATTAATATATAGCACTTCATAAAAAAAGATCAGCTCATATAAATTTGAGGGGATCTTTTTATTTTTTTATATAAGTAATAATGAAGGAATATAAAAAGTAACTATAAATATATAAAAAATACGGAGTGATAATATGGGAAAGTCAAAAAGGGCTACTAGGCAAGAAGAAATTATAAATATCGATAAAAGAAAATGTATTGGATGTACAGCATGTGCATTTACATGTGCAAGGACTACAGGGATTTCAGTATTAAGATCTATAATAGGGGTAAGAAAAACTGTTGAGCCTAAAAATGATAACTTTGAAGCTTCAGCATGCATATTTTGTGGTCAATGTACATTAACATGTCCAACCTCCTCAATAAATGCAAGAAATGATATCAATTTAGTAAATGAAGCTTTAATGAGTGGCAAATATCTAGTAGCAACAGCAACTCCTGCAGTAAGAGCTACATTAGGAGAAGAATTCAATCTTCCTATTGGAACTGATACTTATGGGAAGATATCAGCTTCAGCAAAAAAAATAGGTTTCCAAAGAGTCTTTGATTCAGCATTTTGTGCAGATATGATCTCCCAAGAGGTAGGAAATGAATTAATTAAGAGATTATCAAGCAAGGAAAAACTCCCAGTATTTACTTCCTGCTGTCCAGCATGGATAAATTATGCGGAAATTTTTCATCCTGAAATAATTGATTATATTTTGCCAACTAAAACACCTGAACAAATGATGGGAACATTAATAAAAACATATTTTGCAGAGAGCTATAATGTTTTGCCAGACAATATTTTTGTTGTTGCTATAAGCACATGCACTTGTGCTAAATATGAGGCTTCTAGGGCTAATATGGGAAGAGATGATTATAAAGATATAGATGTAGTATTAACTATAAGAGAATATGCGGAGCTATTAAGAGAACGAGGAATAAATATTACTGCAATACCTGATGAAAAACCAGATACTTTTATGGAAGAACATACTGGAGCTGCAGCATTAACAGGAATAGCAGGAGGAATTACAAATTCTATACTTAGAGTTGCTCAAAAGTACTTAAATGGAGAAAACGTAAAGATTGATGACATAGAATTTACTCCGGTTAATGGATATGAAAATGTTTTTGAAGCTATGGTCACAATTGGAACGAGTCAAGAAAAAGTAGCGGTATTAAATGGATTAAAAGATATGGATAAATTCATAAGCAGTTCAAAATGGAAAGAATATATACTTATTGAGGTTATGGGATGCCCAGGTGGATGTGTGAATGGTGGTGGCACAAGGAAGATTAAGAAAAAATCAAATATAAATGAAAATCTATGTATAAGATGTAATACCTGTATTTTAAATTGTCCTACAGGAGCCATATATCATAAACCCAATGGAAGTGCAGCAAGCTTGCCTGATAAGTGTGTTGGATGTTCGCTTTGTAGTAAAATTTGTAGAGCAGGGGCAATAAATATGATGTATTTTGATAGTGCAAATGATAAGCTTTTGACTGAAGATTATATAAAATTAAGAGCAGATGTGCTAAAAGACATTGATAAAAAATCTAGTATTAGAATTTCTGATGAAAATAATACTATGCAAGAGCTATATAGAAATTATATTGGTAAACCAGGTGAGGATAAAGCTAAAAGTTTACTGTATACAGAACATGTAGATAGATCCTCTATACTAGAAAATGAAAAAAGAAGAAATAAAAGAAAGAGTTAACTAATTTAGCTTATTTCACATAAAAATTACACAATTGTCACATTATAATAACACATGGGTAAATTAATATTTATTTATATATTAATTTATAATTAATAAAAGGAGTGTATATTATGAAAGTGAGAAAAGCAGTAATTCCAGCAGCTGGACTCGGAACAAGGTTTTTACCAGCAACAAAGGCCCAACCTAAAGAAATGCTTCCCATAGTAGATAAGCCTACAATTCAATATATTGTTGAAGAAGCTGTTGCTTCCGGAATAGAAGAAATTTTAATAATTACAGGTAGAAATAAAAGAGCTATTGAAGATCATTTTGATAAATCAGTTGAACTTGAGGATGAACTTGAAAATAATCATAAAGAAGAACTGCTGGAGTTAGTAAAGAAAATTTCTAATATGGTTGACATACATTATATACGTCAAAAAGAACCTAAAGGATTGGGGCATGCTATAGGCAGAGCTAGAACCTTTGTAGGTAATGAACCATTTGCTGTAATGCTTGGAGATGATATAGTAGATAGTACAGTCCCTTGTTTAAAGCAATTAATTGATTGCTATAATGAGTACAAAACTACTATACTTGGAGTACAACCAGTTAATAGGGAAGATGTGTGTAAGTATGGAATTATAGATGGTTTAAAGGTTGAGGACCGTGTTTATAAAGTTAAGAATATGATTGAGAAGCCTAAGGTTGAAGAAGCCCCTACAAATATAGCCATCCTAGGAAGATATATAATAACCCCTAACATATTTGAAATTCTTGAAAATACAAAACCAG
Source organism: Clostridium sp. 'White wine YQ' (assembly GCF_028728205.1). NCBI lineage: Bacteria > Bacillati > Bacillota > Clostridia > Eubacteriales > Clostridiaceae > Clostridium > Clostridium sp. 'White wine YQ'. Next base: position 1,596,208 of record NZ_JAQYUU010000001.1, on the reverse strand, counting down.
GAAAAGGTGGAGAAATACAATTAACAGATGCACTAAAAGAATTATCTAATACAGAAGCAGTATATTCGTACTGCTTTGAAGGACGACGATATGATGTTGGTGATAAATTTGGATTTTTACAAGCAAATATTGATTATGCATTAAAAAGAGAAGACTTAAAAGAAAACTTACTTGCATATTTTAAAACACTTCAGTAATACAATTAAGCCCTAGAATAATATTTCTAAGGGCTTTTTTATTGGAATTTATAATTCTAAGCTTAATATATATTGTAGACCAACAGGGCCCATTCTTCTTAATCCAGTATCTTTGAAATTAGATTTCTCATATAATTTTTGAGCGGATATATTTCTTTCATTAACTCCAAGTACTATTTCATTTATTTCCTTAAAGTTATTACTTATAAAACTTGGTAAAAGTCTTAAAGCTTTTTTAGCATATCCTTTTCCTTGATAAGGGTAATTTATAGAAAAGTAGCGAAGAAGTATGGCTTTAGGGTTATTTTTATATTCAAGAACTTCATCTCCTAAGTGTAATCCAAAAAATCCAATTGGTATTTCATTTAGTAAGATGACAACCGGTTTTTTGTTTTCGTCTAATATAGGTGAAGCTAAAATCTTTTTAGGGAGAGAAGTAAATATCACTATATCTTCTGGAAGATAAAATTTAAATAAATCATTTTTGTATATTTCTTTAAAAAAACTAAGCTTTATATCATTATTCATATTAATCTTATCCTCCTTCTAGCTGCAATATATTAAGAAATTATAGCATTATGTATTACTATAGTAAACATGATTAACATATATTTTAACTTTATTGAAACATTAATATTGATTAATTATGTTATAGTGTATTTTAATAAGCAGTTAAAAAACATATTCATATAATATACTATTAATTATAAAGGGGATTTTATATGGATTTTGTGCTTAAGTTTGACACCAAAGGCAAGTTTAAAATAGTTCAATTTACTGATATTCATGAAGGACCAGAGATGGATGAAGGAATTGGTGTAATGAGGAAGATACTAGATTATGAAAGACCTAATCTAGTTATTTTAACAGGAGATAATATAGATGGTAAATGCAAAACAATTGAAGATGTTAAGACGGCAATTTCTCATATAGCATCACCAATGGAGAATAGAAAGATACCTTGGGCTATAGTTTTTGGAAATCATGATGATGAACATGGTGTTATGTCAAAAGAAGAGATGATGAAGTTTTATATGAGTTTTGATTACAATATTAGCCAAGTTGGTTATAAAACTTTTGATAGGATAGGAAACTATAATCTTCTTGTAGAAGGAAGTAAAAATAAAAAACCTGTTTTAAACCTCTATTTTCTTGACTCTGGTAAGTATGCTCCTTTTTTTGTGGGAGGATATAATTGGATAAAACTAACTCAAGCTTTATGGTATAGAAAAATTACTTTTGGGTTAAAGCAAAGATATAATAAAATAATACCTTCCTTAATGTATTTTCATATACCACTTCCAGAATATAAAAAGGCATGGAGGCGTGGGAAACCTAAAGGAGAAAAATTAGATTCAATAGATTCACCTTTAATAAACATATGTGGAGGTCTTTTTAGAGTTCTCATTAACACAAAAGACGTAGTAGGTGTATTTGTAGGACATGATCATTTCAATAATTTTGTGGTGAAGTATAAGGGGATTTTACTAGGGTATGCAGGGTACACAGGCTATGGAGGGTATGGAGATTCGAAAATTCCTCGTGGGGCAAGAGTGGTATTAGTTAATGAAGCAAATCCAACTGATATTAAAACTTGGTTAAGAAGAGAAGGAGATAATGAACTAAGAAAATTATATGATTGAAAGGTGATTACATAGGATGAATATTTTTATAGAAATAATTATTAAAACGATATTAGAAACATTTTATTTAACTGGAACAGTGATCTTGATTGGATTTTTGCTAGGTGTGTTGAGAAATAGTACCTTGAGAAATTTTCAAAGAAGCTTTGGTAGTAAAGCATTAATGATTACTGGGTTTATTGGAGTTCCAATTCATGAATTAAGTCATGCAATCTTAGCAGTATTTTTTAGGCATAGGATAAATAGTATAAAATTACTTCAAAAGCCTGATGTTAATGGGGTGATGGGATATGTAAATCATAGTTATAGTAAAAATAGTATTTATCAGCAGATTGGAAATTTTTTCATTGGTATTGCACCAATATTTGGTGGGGTTTTTTCAATAGTTGCATTAATGCATTTTGTTATACCTAAGTCCTATAATAAACTAATTGGAATATTAGAGAGCGGACTTAAAGTTACAACCTTAAATAAATCTATAGTAGAAGGAATTATAAATTCGTATATTGGATTATTTAAAAATATATTTTCTTTAGAGAATTTTAAAAACCCTTATTTTTATATCTTCCTCTTTATTTCAATATGCATATCGTCTCATATATCATTAAGTTCAGCTGATATAAAAGGGGCATCAAGGGGATTAACTATTATCTTTGCTATTTTACTAATATTAAACATTTTTGGATTATCAAAATATATTTCTGAAATAAATATTATTAGATATAATATCCTATTAACTGGAGTTCTGTTAGTAGCAGTAATTCTTTCAATAATTACTTATGTAATTAGTTTATTTGCAAGGAGTATAAAAATATAGAAGTCTGTTTAATCTTTGAGCATACTCATGGATTAAACAGACTTTTTACTCTTTAGGAATTTATAATATTTTAAGTACGTGGATAACTTTATAAGTTTGAATTACAATATCGCCTTGACGATTTTTTATATGAACTATTTTCCATTCTTTTCATAATGTAGTTTTAAAAATTTATGGCTTGAATATTTTATATAAAAGAAGTATTTTTTGGAGGTAGTTTGTATTGAATGGCTCAATTATTTGATAGTAGTTTTCCATGGGAAAAAGCTGCATACACCATAATAGAATATCAGGGCGATATAGAAACACCTGTGAAAAATATGAGTAATGTAAGAATTTTTATTGTAGACGATACTAGGGCAATACTTGCGGTAATTGGAGATTTAGATGACGTTATTAATAAACTATACGATCTGATAGTGTATGTAAATCCTAATGGATTGTATACTTTATGCGATATCTCTCCAATTGAAGCATCTCAAGTTGATTTATTTCATAACAATCCCTTTTTACAGTTAGACGGGAAAGGGGTAATTGTCGGGATAATTGATACAGGAATAGATTATTTAAATGAAGAATTTATAAATGATGACAATACAACAAGGATTATTTCAATATTCGACCAAACAATTTTTGAAGGTAAATATGTAGAGGGTCAACCAATTGGAAGCGAATTTACTAGAGATGATATAAATAGAGCAATTGAAGAAAAAATACGTGGAAGAGATCCTTATAAAGTAATGCCGTCAAAGGATGAAGTTGGGCATGGAACTGCAATGGCAGGAATAGTTGGAGCTAGAGGAAAAAATAAAGAATTAAAAGGCGCAGCACCGGGTTGTAGCTTTGCGATAGTAAAACTTATTCCAGCTGAGAAAAAGTTAGTAGAAGAGTTTGGGGTATATGGAAAATCTCAAGTATATTCAACTGTAGCATTATTTTTAGGTTTAAAATATTTATATACATTAGCTGGTAAATTAGAAACCCCTATCGTAATTTTATTACCATTAGGAGGTAATGCCGGCCCAAGAAATGGACAATCGTTTATTGAAAGATACGTGAGTGAAATTTCAAGAGTAAAAGGGGTAACTGTTGTTGTACCAATGGGAAACCAAGGGGATGGAGATACGCACACCTCAGGCATTATTAAAAAAGTTGGAGATACAGCAGACGTAGAATTAAAAATAGATCCGAATCAAAAAAATATGAGATTCGAAATATGGATTAGCAGACCCGATAAATTAACACTTTCGATTATTTCACCTACTGGAGAAAAGGTAGAAAGAGTAATGCCGCAAAGTAATAAAATCACAGAGCTTAAATTCTTATATGAAAACACTATATTAAATGTAGGACATTATATTCCAGAACAAGTTACCGGAGAGGAAAGAATTATAATTAATGCACATAATATAAAGGAAGGTATTTGGATTTTTAGACTTACAGGAGAAGTAATAATAACTGGTAGATATGATGTTTATTTAATGCAAAGAGAATTAATTGCTCCAGATACAAAGTTTTTAAAAAGTGATCCATACTTAACGTTAATGACTCCTGCAGCTGCGAGAGGAGCTATTTCAGTTGCCTCTTATAATCAAAACAATAATACTATTGTTAAAGAATCAAGCAGAGGATATACAAGAGACGGAAGGATAAAACCTGATATTGCAGCAGGCGGAGTAAATGTATTAACTACTGCAGTAGGGGGAGGAACTCAAATAGTTAGTGGAACTAGCGTTTCATCAGCAGTTACAGCTGGTTGTATAGCGTTAATACTAGAGTGGGGAGAAGTTCTTGGATATGATAAAGCATTGTATTCAGCAAAGGTAAGAACTTATCTAATAAGGGGAGCCGCTAAAACGAAAGGAGAAGCATTTCCAAATGCTGAATGGGGTTATGGAATGTTAAATATTAAGGGTGTATTCGATACATTAAGAAGCCTAGATGAAGATTCAGAAGATGGATATTATATTGGGAGCTTATTTATTAGGTTACCTAAAATTAACTAATAAGAAATAAAAATAAGATAGTTTTTATACTGGTGATTATTATTAGAAAGTAAAAGGAGATTCGCTAGGGATGTCAAAGCAAGTAAATGAAGGGACTATTCAGACAGTTAAAAACTTGCATATGAATAGAAAAGATGATGAAGTTGAATACAGTTATATCGAATATGATGGTGATATTGAAAGTTCCATAAGCAAAATCAAAGGAGCTAAAGTAGCAATAATAGATAAAAATAGAGCAATTATAATAGGAATAGGAAGAGATGTGGACGAAATTATTAAAGAGCTGGGTGAACAAGTGATTTATGTTAGTCCAGGTGGAATACATACCTTGTGTGACATTACTCCAATAGATGCATCAGGAGTAGGGGTCCTATATAGTAAAGAAGATTTAAACCTTGATGGTGCAGATGTAATTGTAGGAATCTTAGATACAGGAATAGATTATATAAATAAAGAGTTTATCAATGATGATGGAACAAGTAGGGTAGTGGCAATTTTTGACCAAACAAATAGTAGTGGAAAATTAATTGAAAATCAACCTATAGGGAGTGAATTTTCAAGAGAGGATATAAATAGGGCTATTTTAGCAGAAAGAGAAGGGAAAAATCCTTATGAAATAGTTCCATCAAAGGATGAAATAGGTCATGGTACTAATATGGCAGGGATCATTGGAGCTAAAGGAGTTAATCTCCAATTAAAGGGTGTAGCACCAAGATGTGAGTTTGCTATAGTGAAATTAGCAACTATTGATGAGAGAACAAAAGATAAATTTTGTATATATGGAAATGAACCTGCATTTTCTTTTTCATCTATAATACTAGGGATGAATTACCTTTTTAAAATGAAATTTAAAACGGGAAAGCCAATGGTTGTTTTCTTACCTTTTGGAACAAATATGTCAGGTCATATTGGTATCTCTACATCAGAAAGATATATAGAAGAGATATCTAAAGTAAGGGGGATGACTGTTGTAATTCCTACAGGAAATCAAGGTTCAGGAGATACTCATACAAGTGGAGAAATTCTCAAACAGGGAGATACAAGTACTATAGAGCTTTATGTCGATGAGAAACAAAAAAATCTTAGATTTGAAATATGGATAAGTAAACCAGATAAATATGGATTATCAATCCTCTCTCCATCTGGGGAAATAATTGAGAGAATCTCTCCCAAAATAAATGAAACTAGTGAAATTAATTTTATATTTGAGAAAACAAAAATGTATGTTAAATTTTCTATACCAGAAGAGATAAGTGGAGATGAAAAAATAGTAATAGTAGCTAGAAATATAAAGCGAGGTATTTGGAGCTTTAAGTTATTAGGGGATATAGTTTCTACAGGAAAGTTTAATGCGTGGCTATCTCAAAAAGAATTGTTGGCACCAGAAACAAGGTTTTTAAGACCGGATCCTTATATAACTCTAACTACTCCTTCCACTGCAAAAGATGCCATATCAGTGGGTTTTTATGGCCAAAGTTTTAATACATTAGAAGAAAGTTCAGGTAGAGGTTATACAGTAGATGATAGTATAAAGCCTGATATAGTGGCTGGGGGAATAAATGCATTAACCACATCAAATGATGGTGGAGTGAAAATGATTTCTGGCTCAAGTGTAGCAGGTGCAGTGGTTGCTGGTTGTGTAGCATTAATACTTGAGTGGGGTATCATTAAAGGAAATGAAAAAGGCTTATATTCAACCATGGTTAAAAGTTACTTAATTAGTGGGACTATGAAGCGAGCAGGAGATGTATATCCTAATCCATTATGGGGATATGGAGCCATTGATATGAAACAAGTTTTTAGCAATATAAGAGGACTTCAAGAAAAAAAAAGAGAGAGTACATCAAATACAAAGCCTAATTATTTTTTAGAAGAGAATAACCGTAATTATATTATTGAATATAAGGGTGATATACGTAGTGTTGAGAAAAGATATCCTAATACGGCAGTATATATAATTGATGACAATAGAGCAATTATTTCAACTCCTTTTAATATCTCTATTGATGTAGTGAAAAATACTCCAGAGATTGTAGCTTTTGATTCAGGATCAATATACGAATTAAGTGATATTTCACCTATAGACGCATCAGAAGCTCCTTTATTTCATGAAAATGAATATTTGCCATTAGATGGTTCAGGTGTCTTGGTAGGCATTATAGATACAGGTATAGATTATCTTAATGAAGAGTTTATTAATGATGATGGGAAAACAAAAATACAGTCAATTTGGGATTTAAGTATTGAAGGTGACATAGAGGCAACAGGTTTGATTCAAGGAACTGTATATTCTAAAGAAGTAATCGATAGGGCAATACAAGCTAAGAAGAATGGACAGGATCCTTATTCCATTGTACCATCAAAGGATGAAATAGGGCATGGTACAAAAATGGCTGGGATAATTTCTGCTAGAGGAGTAAATCCAGCTATTCAAGGGGTTGCACCAAATTCTGAACTCGTAATTGTAAAATTAAAACCTGCATCTAGTGCAGTAAGAGAATATTATGGAGTTTATGGAAATGCAGTGTGTTACAGAAGCACTACTTTTTTATTGGCTATCAGGTATTTATACCAATTTGCCTCAAAATCAAACAAACCAATAGTTATTTATTCTCCACTAGGAAGTAATAACGGAGCTCATAATGGAGAATCTCCATTAGAAAGGTATATTGATGAAGTTTCAAATTATAATGGTATAGCAGTAGTAGTGCCTACAGGAAACCAGGGTAATAGTAATACACATACTTCAGGATATTTAAAGAAAAAAGGAGATGTTGGAATAATTGAGTTAATAGTAGGGGAAAAACAAAAAGATATTAGGATAGAAATTTGGATATCAAGCCCAGATAAAGTCTCGCTTATAATAACATCTCCAACTGGAGAAATAACTTCTAAAATACCTCCAAAAAATAATGAAATAACAGATATAGCTTTTTTGTATGAAGAAACAAAAATGAGAGTGGAATATTTAATTCCAGAAGATATAACTGGGGAAGAGAAGATAACTATAATAGGCAGAGAAATGAAAGCAGGAATATGGCAATTTAAATTAGTAGGAGAATTAATAGTTGTTGGAAGATATGATGCATGGATACTTCAAAAGGCTTATCTTGCTCCTAATACTAGATTTATTAAGCCAAGCCCCGATACTACTTTAACAATACCTTCAACATCTGATTTGGCCATAAGCGTAGGTTATTATAATCAAAACAACAATTCAGTAGTAGTTGATTCAGGTAGAGGTTATACAAGAAATAATATGATTAAACCAGATATTGTAGCTGGGGGAATTAGGCAACTAGCAACGACTGTTAGTGGAAGAGCAGAATATGTTTCAGGCTCCAGTGTTGCAGCAGCAGTAGTAGCAGCATGTGCTGCATTAATATTTCAGTGGGGAATTGTAGACGGGAATGACACATCAATGTATGCATCTAAGGTAAAAACTTATTTAATTAGTGGAACAAAAAAAAGACCTGGCGATACTTATCCAAACTCCAATTGGGGATATGGAATGTTAAATCTAAACGGAACCTTTGAAAATGTAAGAGGAATAAAAAATGATTTAAAAAGAGAAATGACATCCAAGAAAACTAAAAAGATAAACTATTTTTTAGAGCCTAATAATAGAGGGATATTAATAGAATATAAGGGTGATATAGTTAATGCCATGAGTAAATACCCTAATACAGCTGTGTATATAATTGATGAAAAGCGTGCAGCAATTACAATTCCTATAAACCAAATAGATATAATTTTAAAAGAAACAAAAGAAATAGTATATGCAGATTCCTTGGCTGCCTTTACCTTATCAGAAATATCTCCAAAAGATTCTGCTAACACAAGTGTATTCAATAACAATATATATTTTAATTTAGATGGAAAAGGAGTAATTGTTGGAATAGTTGATACTGGAATTGATTATTTAAATGAGGAATTTATAAATGAGGACGGAACTTCTAAAATATTAGCAATATGGGATCAAAATATAAATGCTGATGAGCCCTCTGATTTAATTTTAGGGGTAGAATATACCCGAGAAGATATAAATAAAGCGATTCAGGCAAAAAAAAATGGACAAGATCCATATTTAATTGTACCTTCAAAGGATGATATAGGGCATGGAACTAATATGGCAGGAATTATTTCTGCAAGAGGTATTAATCCAGAGCTTAGAGGAGTGGCTCCGGAAAGTGAGTTATTAATGGTGAAATTAAAACCTATAGCTGATGAAGGAAAAAGTATTTATGGTATATATGGTAATGTTCCAGCATTTAGAAGTATTGCATTGTTTACAGCTGTACGATATTTATATAATTACTCAAAGAAATATGATAAGCCAATAGTAATTTTTGTGCCTTTAGGGACTAATAATGGAGCACATGATGGGAATTCTTATATTGAAAGATATATACAAGAAATATCGAATTATAATGGTGTTGTAGTTGTGTTTCCAGCAGGAAATCAAGGAAATAGTTCTACGCATGTATCAGGGAAGATTAAAAATACAGGAGAAACTTCAACTTTTGAATTAAAAATAGATAAAAGGCAAAAAGATATTAGATTTGAGATATGGGTAGTTAGGCCAGATAAAGTTTCTTTAAGTATAACTTCACCTACTGGAGAAGAAATTAAAAGGATAGTACCTAAAATTAAAGAAAGGATTACGATTAATTTTATTTATGAGAGAACCGAAATGATAATTGAATATATAATTCCAGAAGAGATAACTGGAAATGAGAAGATAATAGTATATGCAAAGAATATAGTTGAAGGGATATGGCAATTTACCTTAATGGGGGACTTGGTTACAGTAGGCATATATGATGCTTGGTTACTCCAAAAAGAGTTAAATGCCCCTGAAACGGCTTTTCTGGCTCCCAATTTTAATACCACACTAACAGTTCCAGGAACTGCAACCAAAAGTATCACTGTTGCATATTATAATCAAAATAATAATAGTATTGTTCCAGACTCAGGTAAGGGATATACAAGAAAAAATACAATTAAACCTGATATCGCCGCTGGAGGAATCAATCAGACTACAACAGGGGTTGGTGGGACTACACAGGTAGTTTCAGGCTCAAGTGTTGCAGCTGCAATCACTGCAGGATGTTGCGCATTATTATTTCAATGGGGTATTGTGAATAAAAATGATCCAACTATGTATGCAATAAAAGTAAAAACCTATTTAATAAGAGGGGCAAGTAAAAGAGAGGAAGATACATATCCTAATCCAAATTGGGGATATGGAATGCTTGATTTAAAGGGTATATTTGATAATGTCAGATTATTAGAAATGAGAAATAATAAAAAAAGAGATAGTGAGTTCTATATAGGAAATCTATTCATTAGGATACCCGAGAATATATATAAAAGATAAGATATAAGAAATATGATATATACTTAGGTAATTAAGCAAAATAAATGTATTTAAGGAAAGTATAATTGAATATTTTATAATAATACTGTGATTATAAGAGGTGTTTAATATAGAACGTAGAGAGAAGGTAGTTAAGCCAGAAGAAGTTGATCAAAGTTTTCCTTGGAAGGATGCTTACTTTATTGTAGTTGAATATCAAGGAGATATAGCAAATAGTATTAAAAGCATTCCCAATGCTAGAGTAATTATAATAGATGATAGAAGAGCAGTGCTGGCATCAACTGGAGATATTTATGATGTTATAAATAAACTCTCAAAGATAATTGTGAGTGTAAGTTTAAATGCATTATTCACTCTATGTGATATTTCTCCTTTGACTGCATCCCAAGCAGATTTGTTCCATACTAGTCCTTATCTTAAGTTAGATGGAACAGGGGTAATAATAGGAATTATAGATACTGGTATAGACTACTTAAATGAAGAATTTATGAATGAAGATGGTACAACAAGAATAGTAGGAATTTTTGACGAAAATCTAAGGGTAGAGTATACCAGTGACGAAATAAATGAAGCGGTCAATGCAAAAAAACAAGGAAAAGACCCTTACGCGATAGTTCCAAGTAAAGACCTTATAGGTCATGGGACAAGTATTGCAGGAGTTGCGGCAGCAAGAGGTGTAAATCCAGCTGTAGTAGGCGTAGCTCCAAGAGCAATGATAGCTGTTGTAAACATGGCACAAGCAAATATAAAGCTGAGAGAAGAGCAAGGAGTGTATGGGAATGCTCCCGTATATTCAAGTGTATCAATATTTTTAGGAATACAGTATCTTAATCGATTATCACTTTTCCTTAATGTACCAATGATAATGCTTATACCTCTAGGATCAAATATAGGACCAAGAAATGGATTAACAACCACAGAGAGATATTTAGATGAAGTATCTACAAGAAAAGGTGTTACATGTGTAATACCAACTGGAAACCAAGGAATTGGTGATAATCATACCTCTGGAATAATAGGAAGTACGGGAGAAAGTTCTAATATTGAACTTAAAATTGATCCAAATCAGAAAGATATAAGATTCGAGATTTGGTGCTCTAAGCCTGACAAGATATCACTTTCAATTGTTTCTCCTTCTGGAGAAGTTATTGATAGAATTCCACCTGCATCAAATAAAGTAACTAATATATCCTTTTTATATGAAGGAACAAAAATGTCAATTTTGTACTTGCTACCTGAAACTCAAACTGGAGATGAGAGAATTCTTATCACTGCAAGAGATATAAAAGAAGGAATTTGGATATTTAAGCTTACAGGGGACTTAGTTGTGGTAGGCAGATATGATTCTTATTTGAATTCAAAAGAATTACTGGCACCTGAAACAAAATTCTTAAAACCAGATCCATTTATAACCTTAACCTCTCCATCAACTTCAAGAGCAGCAATTTCAGTTGCATATTATGATCAAAATGACAATTCCAATGTAGCGGAATCGGGAAAAGGGTACACAAGGGATAATAGAATAAAACCAGAAATAGCAGCTGGAGGCATCAATGCATTAGCAACTACTATAGGAGGAGGTACTAGAATAATTAGTGGTTCAAGTGTGGCAGCAGCTGTTGTTGCAGGATGTGCTGCACTTATAAATCAATGGGGAGAAGTTGAAGGAAATGACCCTTCTATGTATTCTACGAAAGTTAAAACTTATTTAATTAGAGGAGCTAGCAAAAGAGAGGGTGACACATACCCTAATCAGGACTGGGGATATGGAACTGTTGATATGAAAGGTGTTTTTGATAATATTAGGCATTTAGTTTATGAAGACAGAGGAGCAATAAATGAAGATAATGAATTCATAGAATTTTATAAAGGAAATTTATTTATTCGCATACCAAATAGTAGTATTCAAAACTAAAGATTTAGAATAATTATAGGTATATAGAGATTATTCGGGGTGTTGTATTATAGATAGTAGTAAGCTTGATACTAAAATTAACTTATTGAATAAATTACCAAACCAACTAATTTATAAAATTGCATCATTAGCAGAGAATGAGAAGATAAACAAAGGGAATATAGAGGTAGTAGTCTTGTTTGGAAACAATATGAAGGAATTTTCCGACTCTGTAAATAAGATTGGTGCTACCTTAGAAGATTTGGGATATGGATTTGGTATTGTAACTATTAAAGCCTCAGATATTCGTAGAGTATCTGAACTTCAAGGTGCACAATACATTGAATTACCGAAGGTATTATTTACTTCTGATTTTAATAGTAACAAGGCTTCGTGTGTTATAGATGCTTGGAATCAATATGGACTTTCAGGTCAAGGAGTTCTAGTAGGATTTATTGATACAGGCATTGATTATACTCATCCAGCATTTAATGATGAAGCTGGAAACACTCGAATTGAGTTTATATATGATTTAGGAGAAGATAGAAAAGTCTATACAAAGGCACAAATAGATGAAGCATTAAAAGCTTCAGATCCCTTATCTATTGTTAATGTGACTGATCCTCTTGAACATGGAACACATGTAGCAGGAATAGCATGTGCAGGAGGAAAGCTACCAAGACAAAATTGGGGAGTTGCATACAAGAGTTCAATTGCAATGGTAAAAACTACGAGGGGAGGGAACTTAAACTACGCACTAAGCACTCAGATAATGAGGGGTATAAAGTTCTTAATTGATAAATCAAATGAATTAAATAGGCCTCTAGTAATAAATATAAGCTTAAGTAGTAATGATGGAGCACATAATGGAACAAGTCTATTAGAACAGTATATAGAAACAATATGCAGGCTTGAACGTGTTGCTATGGTTATAGCAGCTGGTAATGAAGGTGATGCTGCTCACCATGTGGGAGGAGAATTAAGTGAAGTAAATAATATCACATTAAGTGTTTCAGCATTGGAGCCAGCATTAACTTTGCAGTTGTATAAACCTTTATTAACTGAATTATCAATAGAAATAGCTAATCCATTAGGACAGAGAACTGGTCAGATTACACTAAATGAGGGATATAAGGAATTAACTATAGGTGCGGATAGGTGTATTATTTATAATACAGGACCCAAGCCATTCGACATAAATGGGGAAATAACAATAAGCTTTTTACCTGGTGCAGAAGCATTGCCAGGTGGAGATTGGACAATAATTTTAAGAGTGTTAAACAATAGTTTAGGGCTTTTTGATATGTGGCTTCCGATAACTGAGGCTATTAATACTAGCACCAAATTTTTAAATCCAGATGTCTACAATACCTTAGGAATTCCAGCTACAGTACAAAGTGCAATATCGGTTGGCAGTTATAATTATTTAACTAATGCATTTTCGTCCTTTTCTGGTCGAGGGAAAAGATTTAGAATTTCTTTTGATAAACCAGATATAGTAGCTCCTGGAGAAGGAATAAGATCTACAGTGCCTGGTGGGAACTTTGATATTAAATCTGGTACATCTATGGCATCTCCCAATGTAGCAGGAATATGTGCACTTCTTTTGGAATGGGGTATAGTACAAGGAAAAGATCCATTTTTATACGGTGATAGAATAAAGTATTATCTTTCAAAAGGGGCGAAAAGGGAGCGTACTGAAATTTCTTACCCTGATCCAAGCTGGGGGTATGGAACTGATTGTCTTTATAATTCATTAGAGCTTTTAAAATCAGCTAATGTAAGAAATATTAATATAAATGATAAAAATGAATTGATTGATGAAATTCGTCAAAACATAAATGTAAATACACCTCAGAACATAGTACAAGTACCGCCTCAGAACCAAGCTCCTAAGGTGCAGCAAAACATACCTCAAGCACAAGTGCCTCAAATAGGACAAGGTGCACCTCAGAATCAAGTTCCTAAGGTGCAACAAAACATACCGCAAGTTCAAATGCCACAAGTCGGGCAACAACTTCCACCAAAAACTCAAATACCTAATGCACAACAAAATGTGCAGCAAAATATTTCTCCCAAACAAGTACAGAATACTCTACCACAAGTGAATTTAAACTTAAGTGATTTTGATTTGAATTATGTTCAATATACTGGCGATATAGCGGGTGCAATCAGTAAAATACCGGATGCAAGAGTTGCTGTAATTGATAGTTTTAGAGCTATATTAGTTTCATTTGGGAGAAGTGTTAATGATATAATGGATGAATTGGGCGAAATAATAGTTTATAGAAGTCCAGGGGGAATGTTTACCTTAAATGAAATTTCTCCAAGTGAAGCAGCTGGTGTAGGAAGATTTAGTAGTAATGAGTTTTTATCTCTTAATGGTCAAGGGGTTATTGTAGGTATTATTGATACAGGAATTGATTATTTAAATCAAGAGTTTATGAACGAGGATGGAAGCACAAGAATAATTTCTATTTTCGATCAATCAAATAGTAGTGGCAGAAAGGTAGAAAATCAACCTGTAGGAAGTGAATTTACAAGAGAACAAATAAATAGAGCTATTAATGAGAAGAGAGCAGGCAGGGATCCATATGCTATAGTTCCAACAAGAGATGAAGTTGGACATGGCACCAATATGGCTGGTATTATAGGGGCAAGAGGGATTAGTACTCAAATTGATGTTATAGCACCAAAATGTGATTTTGCTATTGTTAAACTTATTAATATTAGCGAAAGGATAAGAAGAAGATTTTGTGTTTATGGAAGTGAGCCAACATATCATACTGCCTCAATAATTCTAGCAATGAATTATTTGGTTAGATTAAGTTCTAGTTTAGAAAGACCAATTGTAATATATATTCCATTAGGATCCAATATGACTGGACATAATGGTCTTGCTCCTGTTGAAAGATATATTGATGAAGTCTCAAGAATAAGAGGAGTAATAGTAGTAGCCTCCACAGGGAATGAAGGTGAAGGAGATACTCATACCTATGGATTAATAGCCAATAAAGGTGATACCAGTAGTATCGAACTTAATATAGATCCTAAGCAAAAAGATATAAGGTTTGATATATGGATACCAAAGCCAGACATATATTCATTATCAATTATTTCCCCTTCAGGTGAAATAGTCGATAGAATACCTCCTAAACTTAATGAATCAACACAAATAAATTTTATATATGAACAAACTAAAATGTTTGTACAATATTTTATTCCTGAGGTCATAAGCGGAGATCAACTAATAACAATAGTAGCTAGAAATATAAGAGAAGGTATTTGGATTTTTAGACTTACCGGGGAAAAGGTATCTATAGGAAAATATGATTCTTGGTTACCACAAAGAAAAATTATAGCCCCAGAAACAAGATTTATTAGGCCAAATCCATATATGACATTAACAAGCCCATCCACTTCTAGAGAAGTAATTTCTGTAGCATTTTATAACCAAAATTTTGATTCTATTGAAGAAAAATCTGGAAGAGGTTATCCCACAAATGCTGAAATAAAGCCTGATCTAGCTGCCGGAGGAATAAATGCCATTACTACAGCAGTAGGCGGGGGCATAGAAACAGTAAGCGGAGCAAGTGTAGCTGGAGCTGTGGTCGCAGGATGTGTAGCGTTATTGCTTCAGTGGGGAATTCTTAAAGGGAATGATCCTGAAATGTATTCAACTAAAATTAGAACTTATTTAACAAGAGGCACTTCAAAAAGAGAAGGGGATACATATCCTAATCAAGAATGGGGATATGGAACTATTAACATGAAGAATGTCTTTGATAATATAAGGGGATTGGAGGATTTAGGCACAAGGGAAAGTAATGTGCCACAAAAAATCAATTATCTTACACTACCTGGAAATAGAAATTTTATAATTGAATATCAAGGAAATATAGTTAACTCATTAAAGAAATACCCCAATACAGGTATATATTTAATTGATGATAAAAGAGCAATTATTTCAGTTCCTGCAGGAAAAATAGAAGAAATTACTAGAGGAATACCAGAAATAATATACGTTGATACTGGAGGTATGTATACACTTAGTGACGTTTCTCCAGCAGAAGCATCACAAGCTACCTTTTTCTATAATAATATTTATTTACCTCTGGATGGTTCAGGAGTAATAGCAGGTATTATTGACACGGGGATAGATTATTTAAATTCAGAATTTATTAATGAAGATGGCACTTCGAAAATATTAGCAATATGGGATCAAACAATTGAAAGTAATGCTCAATCATCTAATGTTGCACTTGGAACAGAATATAAAAATGAAGATATAAATAAAGCAATACAAACTAGAAATAGTGGTGGAGATCCATATTCTGTTGTTCCATCCAAAGATATAATTGGACATGGTACAAGTATGGCTGGTATTATTTCTGCAAGAGGAGTAGATCCGAATTTAAGAGGAATAGCACCAAATAGCAATCTGCTAGTTGTAAAATTACGTGAAGCTACAAAGGCAGTAAGAGATGATTTTGGTGTTTATGGAAATGTTGTAGGTTTTAGGAGTACAACCATTTTTTTAGCATTAAGATATATGTATGAATATTCATACAAGATAAATAAACCAATTGTAATTTTTCTTCCTTTAGGTAGCAATAATGGAGCACACAATGGTCAATCAACTATAGAAAGATATATTGATGATATTTCTAGTTTTAGTGGAATAACAGTGGTTGTTCCAACCGGGAATCAAGGAAATAGCAATACACACACTTCTGGAATAATAAAAAAGACTGGTGATGTTGGAATTATTGAATTAAGGGTAGGAATAAGCCAAAAAGATATCAACCTTGAAATATGGATTTCTAAACCCGACAAGGTAGCTATTTCAATAACATCTCCTTCGGGTGAAGTCATAAGAAGAATACCTCCAAAGCTAAATGAAGTTCTACAGGTTAATTTTGTGTTTGAAGAAACAAAAATGAATATAGAGTATCTTATACCAGAAGAAGTAACAGGCGAGGAAAAGATAATTATTACAGCAAATAATATGAAAGAAGGAATCTGGCGTTTTAGGTTAATTGGAGATTTGATCTTAGTAGGAAAATATGATGCATGGATATTGCCCAAGGAATTCCTTGCACCTGATACAAGATTCCTTAGTCCGGATCCAAATATAACATTAACAATTCCATCTACTGCATCATCAGCCATTGGTGTAGCATTCTATAATCAAAATAATAACTCTATTGTGGTTGATTCAGGAAGAGGGTTTACTAGAAGTGGTGAAATTCAACCTTGTATTGCTGCTGGGGGTATAAATCAAATAACTACAGCAGTTGGTGGTGGCAGTAAGGTTGTATCTGGTTCAAGTGTAGCAGGAGCAGTTGTTGCAGGTTGCTGTGCACTATTATTTGAGTGGGGAATAGTTCATGGAAATGATCCAACAATGTATTCTTCTAAAGTAAAAACTTATTTAGTTAGAGGAACAAATAAAAGAGAAGGAGATATTTACCCTAATCCTGAATGGGGATATGGTATAGTCAATTTAAAAGGAGTTTTTGATAATATTAGAGGAATATTTGAAACAAGAAATAGAGAGGCACCTCCTCCTAAAAAGATTAATTATTTTATACAAGAAGGTAATGAAAATAGGATAGCTGAATATAAAGGTGATATAGTATCGGCAATTTCTAAGTATCCAGGGACAGGGGTGTTTGTTCTAGACTTTAAACGTGCGGTTATATCCATGCCATATAATAAATCTGAAGAAATAATTAGGAATATTCCTGAAATAATATATGCTGATGTAGGATCAATTTATACTTTGTGTGATATATCTGCAATTGATGCTTCAACAGCACCTAGCTTTCATAATAGTCCATATCTTCAACTTGATGGTTCTGGTGTAATTGTAGGAATAATCAGTAGTGGAATAGATTATTTAAATGAGGAATTTATAAATGAGGATGGCACATCTAGAATTTTAAATTTGTGGGATCAGACTATACAAAGCGATGTACCAAATCCAAATCTTATAGCTGGTACTGAATATACAGGTGAGGAAATTAATAAAGCTATTCAAGCAAAGAAAAATGGACAGGATCCCTATGCAATAGTTCCATCAAAGGATATTATAGGGCATGGCACAAATATGGCTGGAATAATAGCAGCAAAAGGAGTAAATCCAGAGCTTGTTGGGGTGGCACCAGCAAGCAGTTTAGCTATTGTAAAATTGAATCCAATTACTAAAGCAGGAAGAGAAGAATTTGGAGTCTATGGAGATGTTGTTGCATATAGAACATCTGCTCTTTTCCCAGCTATTAGGTATTTATACCAACTATCTAGTAGACTTAAAAAACCAATAGTAATATATGCACCATTATGTACAAACATAGGAGCACATAATGGAGAATCTATTACAGAGAGATATATAGATGAAATATCTAGATATAACGGGGTAGTAGTTGTTACACCTACAGGAAATCAGGGAAATAGCAGCACTCATACATCTGGTATTATACAAAATACTGGAGATACATCTTTAATTGAGTTAAGAGTAGGAACTAATCAAAAGAGCATTCGTTTTGAGATATGGATATCAAGACCAGATAAGGTTTCACTCTCTATAACATCTCCAACTGGAGAAGTCATTCAAAGAATTGTGCCTAAGATTAAAGAAAAGACAGAAATTAGTTTTATATATGAAAGAACAAAGATGACAGTAGAATATTCTATACCAGAAGAGATTACAGGAGATGAGAGAATTACTATTTTTGCAACAAACTTGAAAGAAGGTATATGGCAATTTAAACTTATTGGAGATTTAATAGTGGTTGGGAAATATAATTCATGGCTTTTGCAAAGAGAATTACTTGCACCGGAAACTAATTTTTTGAATCCAAAGGTTAATGTAACCCTAACAAGTCCAGCAACCTCTGAAGAGATTATTTCAGTAGGATATTATAATCAAAATAATAGAAGTATAGTAGCGGACTCTGGTAAAGGGTATACTACTACAAATATTATTAAACCAGAAATTGTAGCAGGAGGAATTAATCAAATCACGACAGCCGTTGGGGGAGGAACAAAGTCAATATCAGGTTCCTGTGTTGCAGGGGCAATTATTGCAGGCTGTTCAGCCCTTATTCTTCAATGGGGAATAATTGAAAAAAATGACCCATCTATGTATGCATCTAAAGTTAAGACATATCTAATTAGGGGAACAGATAAACGTCCAGGAGATGTATATCCTAATCCTAATTGGGGATATGGAATGGTAAACCTAAGAAAAAGTTTTGATAATATTAGAGCATTAGAAAATATGGCTGCAATTCCTGTAGTAGCACCAGTGAATATGCAAGAGAAAAAAACATTTAGTAAAGAGATTGAATATAATATAGGAAATCTGTTTATAAGAATACCAAAAATATTTTAGTAAAAAAGAAGTCTTTTATGATAAAGACTTCTTTTTTAAAACTATTTTAGCTTATCTTTATATCTGTTTAAGTTAATTTTATATTCTTTAACTAGACAGAAAGTTGCGTATGAAATTGCTGATATCATCCCAATAGCTAGAGAAAGTACTAATAATGGCATTTTTTTCACCTACCTTTAGTTTGTAACAAAAATGTATAAATAAAAAAATACTAAAAAATTAGTTTTTTAGTATTGAAGTATCATGTGATTAGTATTTTTATAAATTTTGATAATTAATATTATATTAAAGAATTCTAATTGTGTTACAGGAAACAAATAAGATTAAACTAGCACTATTATAAATAACTTATTATACATATATAATCTTTCGACTATATACAAATAAATCACTACTCATAATAATGTTTCATTCTACCATATAAGATATTTACACAACCCTATATAACCTCACGGCTATATAACATCATTTCAACACCATATATGATATTCGCTAAACCCTATATGATAAGTTGGAATATTATTATAATAAGAAGTTTTAGTTTCCGACTATAATAACACTTTTCCTAACCATGTAGAATTCACGCAATTATAAATAATAATTTATAATTACACTAAACTTAAATAATTAATATATACTTAAGTCTTGGCTTAATCTTATTTGCTCCGTGATATTATGTTATCCCAAATAAAAATAAATATTCTGGAAAGTTAATACATATCGGAAGATAAAAATTGGTACTTTTAATAAAATATCATATATAAATCAATATAAATAAGTAATTATGGAAGAAATATGTAGAAAATGCAAAATATAAGTAGTTTTATGTTGTAAGATAAAAACTTATGTGGTAAAATTTATCTCGTAAAATAATAATTCTTACAAATAAATTTGTTTTATTCATACAATAAAGTAAGGAAGTAACAATAATATTTAGATATAGGATGGCAAGTTATGAATTTATCAACTGAAATTTTAAAAGGTTATTTTATTTTTTTGCATTTTTTAGTAGTAGTTATGTTTCTAATGCTCATAGTTGCAATTATGAGAGATAAAAAATCTGGAGTTAAAGTAGAGAATACTAAGAAAGAATTAAAAGAAACCAAAGAAGAATTAAAAAAACAATACGATGAACTAGTTGAAAAAGATGAGAAAATAAAATATTTAGTTAATCATGATAGGTTAACGAAACTTTGTAATAAATCTTATTTAATAAAAAGGTTATGTGGAATAGTGGATTCTGAAAATAAAACCAAGAAATTTGCATTGCTTTTTTTAGATATCGGAGATTTCAAAAATACTAATGATATTTTAGGGCATCATTATGGAGATCAATTACTTATTTTAATAGCACAGAAATTACGTAAAATAAAAGATGATAAATGTAGTGTTTATAGATGGGGTGGAGATGAATTTATAGTTCTTTTTGATAATTATAAAGAAAAAACTGAGGTAATAGCTCTAGCTGAATCAGTAATAAACAATATAAATGATGAATTTAAAATTGGAGGGAAGAAAGTATACGTATCTCTAAATATAGGAATAGCCATATACCCATATGATGGAACAGATATTAATAATATTATTAAAAATTCAGAAGTTGCTTTGTACGAGGCTAAAAAGCTAGGAAAAAATAAATATCGTTTTTATGATAAAATGCTTTTCGAAAAAATATATCGAAAGGATATTTTAGAAAAATATTTAAGAAACTCAATTAAAAATAATGAATTATCAATAAAGTATCAACCACAATATAATGTTGAATCCAGAAAGATAATTGGTTATGAAGCTTTGCTTAGATGGAATAGTAAAGAACTAGGTGAAATTTCTCCAGTAGAATTTATTAGTGTAGCAGAGGATTCGGGGTTAATAATATCATTGGGGGAATGGATTTTAAGAGAGGCTTGCAGACAAAATAGTAAGTGGATAGAAAAAGGAATTAAAAACATTATTGCAATAAATATATCACCTATACAGTTTGAACAAAGGGATTTTGTTGAAATTGTTAGGAATGTATTAGAAGAAAATAATTTGGAACCAGAACAATTAGAATTAGAAATTACTGAAACAGCATTAATTAAGTCATTAGATAGAAGCATAAAAACCCTAGAAAAACTAAAAAAGTTAGGTGTGAAGGTTTCATTAGATGATTTTGGGACAGGCTATTCGTCTTTAAATTACTTAAAAAACCTTCCGATAGATAACTTGAAAATTGACAAAAGCTTTATAAATGATATTGCTATATCTGATAATAGCAAACATATACTAACTGGAATTATTCAATTAGCCCATATGCTTAACTTAAAAGTTATAGCAGAGGGTATAGAAACAGATGAACAATATGAAATTTTGAAAAAAATTAATTGTGATATAGCCCAGGGTTTTCTTTTAAGTAAGCCAATATCGAAAAATGAAATTGAAAAATTATTAACGATAGATTAGTTCATAAATAAAACATCAACTATATATAGTTGGTGTTTTTATTTATACAAATATTGTATAATATTCATATAGATGGATTTAAGTAGATGTTGTATAGGGTTTTAAGTTCAACTAATAACTTATTAGGAGGAGTAATTATGAAGAAGGTAGCATTATTCCTAGGTGCAGGAGCTGAATGCTCATATGGTCTGCCATCAGGTGGAAAGTTTGCATTGGATATTTTTAGAATGAACACTTCAAAAGATAAAGATAGCTTAAAGAATCAACTAAAAAATGTAGATAAACAATCACCCTATTCAAGTTGGCTTCCTGATGATTTTGAGAACAAAAAGTTAACTGCTTTTACTAAAGGTCAATATGATTCAATAGTTAAAGGAAGCTTAGAAAATAAAAGAGGGCTTATAATAAATTACTTAAGACATTTTGATGAAAATGTTAATGCAATAGTGGATGGGCTATATAAAGAAGGATTAGATATTGATAAGATTTTTGAAGAAGTACTTGGTGCTGAGATAGGTAAGTTTAACTATGGTCAAGAAATAAAGTTAAATCATATGTTGGGTGAAGATATGAATGAAATCTTTAGAACTAATTATTTTTCGGCCTTTTTAAGACTTATACAAATTGATAACGTTAGCAAGGAATTTAATAAAAATATAAAAAATATAACAAGGACAATTTTAGAATTATTAATAGGTTCATTAGGAGAAGAACTTATACATAGGCTAAATGATGGAGTTTTTGAAAAAAGCCCTGATACAATTGATTTGTTTGATGATTTAGGGGCAGTATTCTCGTTAGATTATAGCAATACTGGAATGAGAGGATTAGAATTATTAATAGAAAATGAAGAAAAGAATATATTTGAAATAACAAATAACGAAGAGATTATATTACAGTTTGGAATGTTAATTTTAGAAGATATTTTTTCTAGAGCATTAGATTATCAAACATTAATCGATAGTAATTGGAGATATATATATAATCCTAAAACAGATTGGGGAAAGTTTAGTAAGATCATAATATTTTTGTATACTGTTAGAAGATATATAAATTTTCAAGTTGATAAAAATAGAGAGAAAATTACTCAAGGAAATGGATATTATCATGATATCATAAAGCTCCAGGATGATTATGAAATAGCAGCAGTTGGAACTACAAATTATAATTCTTTCATTGAAGATATAATAGAAAAAGAGGTTTTTTATCTTAATGGCTCAGTAAAGGATTATTATGACCCATATCTTAATAAGATAGTTACTGAGAGAGAAAATGAAAAGAAAAAACACATAATTGTACCATTTCTTTTTACACAAAGTGGAATTAAACCATTAACTTCTGTTAAGATGTCAGCTCGATATGTAAATTTATTTAATAGATTTATGGAGGCAGATATTATTTGTATAATTGGATTTGGCTTTAATTCAGACGATGGCCATATTAATGGCATGTTTAGAGAATTAATAGAGGATTATAATAAAACAATAGTAATCTTGCATTACACTGAAGAGCACAGTAACAGTATAAGAAGTATAAAGAAAGAATATCAAAAAAAATTAAGACTAGATTCTTTAAAAGGCATAAATATTATTCTTGTTGATAGAAATAGAAATAATATAATAAGAAATACTGTTTGGTACAAATCATTAGAAAATGAAGAAGCGATTGATTTGGAGTAATTCTATCATTAAGAAACAACTTGCATCATATTGACTATTTGTAAGAACTTATAATTGATACATTATGACAAAATCAAATTATTTGGGGGTTAAATTAAGTGAGAATTGGTATGATAGGCTTTGGTGAAATTGGGCAAGAAATTGGAAGATATATTTGTGAAAATAAAGAATTAGAGCTTGTATCCGTGATGTGTAGTAAAAATAGTGAAAAAATAGGAGTAGTAGTTGATAGTATTAATAATTTAGAAAGAAATATTAAAAATACAAAGCTAGATGTAATTATTGATTTTTCAGATTCAAGAGCAATAATTAGAAATGCAGAATTGATTTCAAGAATGAAAGTTAATTTAGTTATTGGAACAACAGGCTTCAATGAACTTGAAATTGAAAAGCTAGTTAAGTTTAGCAAAATCTATAATAATGGAATTGTATATGCACCTAATATAACAATAGGTGTAAATGATATGATCGAGATATCACATAAATCAATAACCAGGAATGAATTTGTAGAAGGTGTAATAAAAGCAACTAAATTCATAAATGGAAAGATAGGCTTTTATGAAATGAAGGATGTTATAAACTTAGAAAAAGTTATAAATAATTACATTGAAGATAACTATATAAGTGCGGTAAACTAAGTGATTGAAAGAACTAAGTTAATTATAAAATTATATTTAGTTCTTTTTTGTTACAAGTCATTATTAATAAAAATTTCATACAAAAGGAGGATTTTGTAAATATTAGTTGAAATTATAAAATAAGATATGAAAATAATCAAACGTTTATGAAGGTGGTATATACATGGTTCTTGAAGATATGAGTACGTACTTAAATTCAAATTTAATATTAGAAAATATGTTTAGAAACTCAAATGAAATTATGTTACTTATATATCCTTCAACAGGTAAAATAATTAAAGCTAATGAAGTGGCTTTAAGAAAATATGGATATACCAGTGAACAAATTGCTAACTTTTCAATTTATGACATAAGCAAAGATATCAAGAAAAAAGATGAGGGTCAAATATTAAGATTGCTAGAAGAAGGGAAAATTTTTGAAGATATTCATTATTGTAATAATGGAGAGAAATTTCCTGTTGAAGTTTTCCCTGTAAAGATTGGAAATGAAGAAAATAATGTAGTATTAATTATAATTAAGGATAAAAGTGATGAAAAAAAGAAAGAAGAAAATCTAAAAAATGAGCATTCTATGATGGAGGCTCTAGATAGAAGTATATTTAATGAGATTCCAATAGGTATATTTATTACTAATCATAATTTCATAGAGGCACTAAATAAAAAAGCAATAGAATTACTAGGTGAAGTAGATAGAAATAACGTTATTACAAGAAAAATTAGTGAATTTATATCTTTGAATCATCGAGAAGAATTTATTAAAAGAGTGGAAAACTTTGAAGTAGATAAGAAACCCTGTTTTTTTGAAACAAAAATATTAAGTGAAGGACATAAAAGAACACAAGTTGAGTGCTCTATTAATTCTTTAGGAGAAGACAAAAAAATAGTTGTATTTAAGGATATTACTATAAGAAAAAACATAGAAAAAAAATTAAGTGAGAGTGAAAGGAAATATGAAACATTATTAGGAACCTTACCAGACTATATTGGAGTTCATAGTGATGGAAAAATCATATTTGCAAATGAAAACTTAGCAAAATTAAATGGACTTAATAGTCCAAAGGATATGATAGGAAGAGAGTTTAAAAAAATAATTGATCCAAAATGGTATGAAACTATAGATGCTAGGTTAAAGGATTTAATTACTCATAATAGTGTGCTTTCACCACAAACATATTCTTATGATTATAATGGAACTGAAATTTTTTTAGAGGTAAACTCAAGAAAGATAATATATGATAATGAAGAATGTGTTATTTCAGTCTTAAGGGATGTAACTGATAAGATTAAATTAGAAGAATTAAAGTTAAAAATGCTTGAGGAAAAACTATTACTTGAGAAAACTTTGGAATATGACAAGATAAAAACAGACTTTTTATCTAATATATCACATGAATTAAGGACTCCTTTAAATATAATTCTAAGTTCTGTACAAGTTTTAGGTATGTATACAGATGATGAAGAAAAAATTAATATAGCAAAGATAAAAAATTATTTAAAATTAATGAAGCAAAATTGCTATAGATTATTAAGATTAGTAAATAATTTTTTAGATATAACAAAAATAGATGCAGGATTCTATAAATTAAATAAAAAAAATAGCGATATTATAAATATAGTGGAAGAAATTTCATCTTCTGTAGTAGAGTACCTTAAAGGTAAAAATATAGAATTAATTTTTGATACTGAAGTTGAGGAAAAAATCATTAGTTGTGACGAAGAGAAAATAGAAAGAATAATATTAAATTTGCTTTCCAATGCTATAAAATTCACTGAAGCTGGTGGTTGTATTAAGGTAAATATATACGATAGAATTTCAGAAATAATTATATCTATAAAGGATACTGGTTGTGGTATACCAGAAGATAAACTTCAAACTATATTTGACAGATTTACACAAGTAGAAAGTTCTCTAGCAAGGAAAAAGGAAGGGAGTGGTATAGGATTAAACCTTGTAAAGAGTCTTGTAGAAATGCATGGTGGTACTATAGAAGTAAAAAGTAAGCTCACCAAAGGTACAGAATTCTTAGTTCATTTACCTGTATTAATTGATGCAAGTTTTCATCAAGTTAATATAGTGAATACTAAAGATTATGAATTTAAGAAAGAAAAAAATATAGAAAAAATGAATATTGAGTTTTCTGATATTTACTCTCTTTAAGACGTGGTTGTATTTATTCTAAATGGGTTTTAATATGAAAGAAGGGTTATTATGAGATGTTCGGATGTAAAAGCTAGCATACATGAAAAACCAATTACATTGACTATTACTTCTAATAAAAAACCAGAGATATCCGATGCAATTATGAGCAAATGGCAGGAAATAGTTGATATTATGGCCATAACAATCAACATACCCATAGCACTTATTAAGCATATTAAAAATGAAGAAGTAGAAGTATTTATTACCAATAAGAATGGCGAAAACCCCTATGATAATGGAGATAGTAATGGACTTCTATCAGAGCTTTATTGCGAAACTATCGTTAGAAATAAACAAAAGTTTATAAAAAAAGATTTGGAATTTGAGGAATTTAAGATTGAGAATTCAAATAAGACGCTAAAAAGGGAATTTGATTTTGCAGTTCCAATCAAGTGGCCAGATGGAGAAGTTTTCGGAATAATTTGTGCCATTGGAAATAAAGAAAGTTTTACTAATAAAAATAATTATAAGCTTATCAAGATGCTAAAAGAAAGGTTAGAAATTGATTTAGAAGTACTGGTGGAAAAAGAAACTCTTCAAAAAGAAATGAAAGAAAGAAGAAATATTGAGGAGGATTTAATAAACCTAAGGAACACCATCGAAGAAAATAATAAGCTAATTTGCGAGAATATGGAATACGAAAACATTAGAAAAGAGTTTTTCTCAAATATTTCACATGAGTTAAGGACCCCTATTAATGTTATTTTATCTGCAATTCAGCTTATTGAAGTAACAAATATACCTGGCAAATCTCAAAACAAATTTGTTGGGAAATATTTAGACACTATGAAAAGGAACTGTTATAGGCTTATGAGAACATTTAATAATATAATTGAAGTTACTAAGGTTGATACAGATTATTATGATATAAACTTACAGAACATAGATATTGTAGATATAGTAAGAGAGGTTACTGAAGAAGTTGAGGAATATATCAAAGATACAGAGGTTAAAGTGGTCTTCAACTCAAAATTAAAGGAAAAAATTATTGCTGCAGATCCAGAAAAAATTGAAAATATTATATTAAATATTCTTTCAAATGCCGTGAAGTTCACTAAGTCTGGGGGAGGAGGAAAGATAACAGTTAATGTTTTTGAGAATGGAGAATCTGTATTTATTTCTGTTGAAGATACAGGAATAGGTATCCCAGAAGATAAGCTTGATATGATTTTTGAAAAATTTACACAGGTAAATAAGTCATTAACAAGAAATCATGAAGGCAGTGGAATGGGATTGGCACTTGTTAAGTCTTTAGTTGACAAGCATAATGGAAAAATTACAGTGAAAAGTAGTTTGGGGGTTGGTAGCGAATTTATTATTGAATTACCTATTAGAAATATTTGTGATGAAGTAGCAGTTGAAGCTTTAAATTACAATACATACGGTAATTTATATGAAAAGATTAAAATAGAATTCTCAGATATATATGGAATATGATGGTATAACATGGTAAAGGATTACTAATTTCCTATTAGTAATCCTTTACCATGTTATATTTATAGCTTAGGAACTTCATTTTCAGGATAGTATTTTTTGAAAGCATCATTATAATCTTCAGGTGTCTCAAAATACTGTACTTCACTTACATAAGGTCCTCTTTCACCCATAGCAATCTCTTTTTTAGTTACTTTGTTTAGATCTTTAGATTTCTTATCATCATTCATTTAAATCACCACCTTTTTATTCAAAGCCTCTTTTTTGAGCCTCAATTGCACTTTCATTTAAAGCAGGTTTTTCTAAAGTAGTGGTTTCATGATTTTTAGGCCATTGATCTTGAGTTTTTGAACCATTTCTTAAAAATTCTTTCTTTTCAAAAGTTCTTTTATTATCATTTTTCATACTAGTACCTCCTTAATATAGAGCACAAGGATAAGATTTTCTTCAAAATGTGTTTATGTAATTAATAAATTTAAAACTCTATAGTTAGTATTTACAATTTAATTCATTATAATTTAGTAGTTTTTTGTTAAAAACTCCTTATTTTCTAAAGTAGGGAAATTAAAGTTATAAATTGATTTGAATCACAGAAAACAAATTTAAAAAGCTATATTATAAACACATAGAAAATAAAATCTCGATTGGAGGAATATAAATGAGTTTTAAATTAAATGAAAAAGTTACTTGGGTTGGAAAGATTGATTGGGAACTTAAAAAGTTCCATGGTGAAGAATATTCTACACATAAGGGTTCTTCATATAATTCTTATTTAATAAAGGATGAAAAAACAGTACTAATAGATACAGTTTGGAGTCCATTTTCTAAGGAATTTGTTGCAAACTTAAAGAAAGAAGTAGATTTAAAGAAGATAGATTATATAATAGCAAATCACTCAGAACCAGATCATAGTGGTGGATTACTAGATTTGATGGAGGAGATTCCAGATACTCCAATTTATTGTACAAAAAATGGAGCTAAAATATTGAAGGGACATTATCACAAGGATTGGAATTTTGTAACTGTTAAGACTGGTGATACATTAGATATTGGAAAAAACAAATTAATATTTATTGAAGCTAAAATGTTACACTGGCCTGATAGTATGTTTACATATATGACTGGTGACAATATATTGTTTAGTAATGATGCATTTGGACAACATTATGCTTCAGAATATATGTACAATGATACTGTTGACCAATTTGAACTATATCAAGAAGCAATTAAATATTATGCTAATATATTAACACCTTTTAGTAAATTTGTAGTTAAGAAGGTTGATGAAATATTAGGATTTAATTTACCTGTAGATATGATATGTCCAAGCCATGGAATAATATGGAGAGATAAGCCGCTTCAAATTGTAGAAAAATATGTTGAATGGGCAAAAGATTACTCTGAAAACCAAATTACATTAGTATATGATACAATGTGGGGTGGAACTTCAAAGATGGCTGAGGCTATAGTAGAAGGAATAAAGAGTGTAAATTCGAACGTTACAATAAAACAATTAAATTCATCAAAGCTAGATAAGAACGATATAATCACAGAAGTATTTAAGTCAAAAATTGTTTTAGTAGGATCATCTACAATTAATAAGGGTATTTTATCTTCAACAGCTTCAATATTAGAAATGATAAAAGGATTAGAATTTAAAGGTAAAAAAGCAGCTGGTTTTGGAAGCTATGGATGGAGTGGTGAATCTGTTAAGATAATAACAGAAGAGTTAACTAAAGCTGGTTTTGAAATGATAAATGATGGTATAAAGGAACTTTGGAATCCTGATGAAGAAGCAATGGATAGATGTAAGGAATTTGGAAAGATAATAGCTGAAAAAATATAGATAACATTCATTAAAGTGGTAACTAAAGTTACGTATTTTATATAAATATTTTGGTAGAATTTGCTTATAAACTTATAAAAAGGAGATGATTTTTATGAAGGCATGTGTAGATAAAGATACATGTATAGGATGCGGATTGTGTGCTGCAATAAGTCCAGAAGTATTTGACATGGATGATGATGGAAAAGCAAAAGCAATCGAAAACGAACTTGGAGAAGATTTGTTAGCAAGTGCAAATGAGGCTTGTGAGCAATGCCCAGTATCTGCCATAACTGTAGAATAGAGAAGAAGCTTAGCGTTTATATTTAATATATGCTTAATAAGATTTATTTAATAGGAAACTATTATCGTGAGGGATTGCGATAATAGTTTTTTTAGTTGAAATTATTTTTTTTTATATAAGTGTCAGAAAATAGAAATAGTTTTCGTAAATATGGTATGGAAGAACTTGTATTTTAAAAAATAAATAAAATATTAAAGTGATTTTTTAAGGAGAGTGGCTTTATCATGGAAACAAATAATAAGAGTTACTACGGAATGATTGATGTATTACGATTGCTATTTGCTATTGCAGTAGTATCAATTCACACAATGGCTTTTCACTCAATAAATGAAAATTTATGGATTGCAACGAGCATGGGAATTAGTAGACTTGCAGTACCATTTTTCTTTATGGTTTCAGGTTATTTTTTATTTGACCGAATTCAATTAAAAAAAGAACCTATAGCAACATTGAAAAGATTACTAATTCTTTATTTTTCTTGGGTAACTATAGAGATTATAGCATTATTTCCGATGGTCTTAAGTAGTTTAGGAGCACCTCCTATAATTCTAATTGAGAGACTGTTGCTAATTGGAATAACAGGAAGCCTCTGGTATATATCCTCATTAATCATTACTGTTTTTGTAATAGCACCATTGCTAAAAAGAGATAAAGTATTTATTTTACTTTTGATTGGATTTGTATTATATCTATTTGGGACAACTGGTGATACTTATTATGGATTATTTCAAGCAACAATGATAAATCCATTGATTAAAGGGTACACATCAATATTTATGATGCCACAAGTAGGCGTTACAGAATCAATTCTTTTTGTGTCTTTAGGTGCATTCATTAATAAATATAAACTGTATAAAAAGATAAAAAAAGCAGGCTTGCTAAGTATAATTTCAATTATACTTTTATTGGTTGAAGCATTTATATTAAATAAAACTGGTGTTGCTAAAGATGCTAATATGTATCTGTCAGCAATAATTGCAGCACCTTTAATATTAATTTGGGCAATTAATTACAGTAAAAATATTTCAACTAAAATATCTAAAGCTTGTAGAGAGTACAGTATAGGAATATATTGTTCACATCAAATTATAATGATATGGCTTTCAGTACTTGCTCCAATATTATTTGCAAATACAATGATTAGATTTATTTGTTCTTTATTAATCTCCGCAGCATTAATTACAATTTTAAGAAAGACTAGAGTTAAAAAAATACTTTTAAAGTAAGTTAATAGGTGATGTTATAAAAAGATTAACAAATCTTACAGTATAAATATTTCAAATTAACCAAATGTAAAGATTACAAAGGGGCTGAATATAAATAATTTCAGTATATAAACAAGAGAGCAGAAATCGGTGATTTCTGCTCTTCATTTCTTTCAATTTTAGAAACTTAGATCTATAAGCGTTGAACTTTTTTGTTAATTACTTTTCAAATGCACTATATATAGCATTTACGGCCTTTTCAAAATCTGAAGTAGCAACACCTACTAATATATTCATCTCACTTGATCCTTGGTCAATCATTCTTACGTTTATATTTGCTTTTGCAAGAGCTGAGAATAATACTGCAGCTACTCCAGTAGCTTTGGCCATTCCGCGGCCAACGGTAGCTATAACAGCCATGTTTGGATAAACATCTATAGAATCTGGTGAACACTGTCTCTTAATTTCTTCAACTACTTTGTCCTTTTTATTCTTTAACTGAGAGTCAGCAATTACTAAGGAAACAGTATCTATACCTGAAGGCATATTTTCATAGGAAATTCCGTAAGATTCAAGAATTGATAAAATTCTTCTAGTAAAACCAAGTTCGGAATTCATAAGAGCTTTTTCTATAGCAATTACAGTAAAGTCTTTTCTTCCTGCAACTCCAGTAATTTTTCCGTGGTTTTTTACGTCTTGTATATCATCAACTATTAATGTACCTGGATCCTCAGGTCTGTTTGTGTTTTTTATATTTATATATATTCCAGCTTCTCTAACAGGGAAAATGGCTTCTTCATGTAAAACAGAAGCACCCATGTAAGAAAGCTCCCTTAATTCTTTATAAGTAATCTTTTCTATAGCTTTTGGATTATCTACTATTCTAGGATCAGCCATTAGGAAACCTGAAACATCTGTCCAGTTTTCATATAAACTAGCATTAATGCTTGCTGCGATAATAGAGCCAGTTACATCTGAGCCACCTCTAGAAAATGCAACAATTTCACCTTCTTCGTTAGCTCCATAAAATCCTGGAATTACTGCATTTTTAACCTTGGATAATCTTTCTTCAACCTTAATTTTAGTTTTTTCTTCATCGTAAGTGCCGCCTTCATTAAATACAATTATTTCGGCTGCATCAATAAACTCATATTCTAAATATTTAGCCAAAATAAGTCCATTTAAATATTCACCTCTACTAGCTGCATAATCAGCTGAAGCACCATTCCTAATATCTTCTTTAATTTTTTCAAGAGGAATATTGATATCAATATCTATTGATAAGTCGCTAACAATGCTGCAATATCTTTCTTCTATTAGTTTGAATACATCGTCAAAAGGAATAGAAGTTTTAACATGAGCATTACATAGATAAAGTAAATCAGTAATTTTATAGTCCTTGCTATCTCTTTTACCAGGAGCAGATGGAACTACAAATCTTCTATCTTTATTAGAAGATACTATGGATTTAACTTTTCTAAATTGCTCAGAACTCGCAAGCGAACTTCCCCCAAATTTTGCTACTATTGTGTTTTTCATATGTATAGCCCCCCAATTTTATAATAAAAAATAACAATATTATGATAACAATTTTAAAGCAAATATGCAATTCCAAAGAATAGAAAGATATATTATTTATGATTGAAAAATGGGCAAAATTTAAGAGAGGCTTTCACACGGGTAAAATGTGGGCCTCTCTTTTGATGAAGGGTAAAAATCTATACTAAAGCATTGTGTACTACTGTGTGCTGCAATAGTACTGCTTAGTAAGTAAACTGATGTTCCCTAAGGGATTAATTAAAGTTCTTAAAAAATCATTCTACTTTAGTATATTATATTATTAGAAAATAATCCACATATTTTTGCATATGAATAAAAATGAAATAATATTGTAAATATTATGGGAATGTTATGATATTTTCTAAAGTATTTAAATAAACATATTATAGAGAAAATAATATTGGAGGATGGATTCTTGGATATGAAAAAATATTATCATTGTAATATCAATAAGGATATTACCGTTTCAAATGATAAACTAAAATATTTAAGAGCTGATTTATTTAAAAGTAAGATGCATCCCTATAGTATTCTAAATCATTTTAAAATAAAGAAGTTTAGAAAATTATTTCAAAGTGGGTTTCCAGAACCAGCTATTGTTGTATCACTAAATCCGCTATTAATAGCAGCATATTCAGAGGATTTAGATTGTGTGGCAATATTATCCTATCCTAGAAGTTTAATTAAGGAATATAAACTAACGATAAGTACAAGACTGTTAACATTAAACACATATAAAACTGGAAATAGGTATGATGAAGACATAATTCCAGGTGAAAACCCAATGGGATTGTGGGTAGGATTTACTCCAAATATTGCAGAATTTCTTTCAGATGATACTGAGGCTATCAACATAAAGAAAAAGTCTATTCCAGAAGATTATTGGGGGAGAGTTTTTGAACTTGGCTTAAAATATGTAGACACATATCCATCTGTAAATAGGGTAGGAGCACCTCTATTATCTGAAAAAATTAATATTAAAATATAGAAGTTTTTAAGATCAAATAAACTATAAATTATTTGATCTTTTTTCTTTACAAGTAATTATATTTGTTATATATTATATATAACAAATATAATTAATAGAACATTAAAAGGAGGGATAGAATGTTGCTTAGAATTGATTTTCAAAGTGAAACACCTATTTATCTTCAACTTAAAAATCAGATTATTAGTGGTATAGCAAGCGGTGAACTTCAGCCAGAGGAAAGTCTTCCATCAGTAAGGCAGATGGCAGAGGATATCGGAATAAATCTTCATACAGTAAATAAAGGCTATAATTTATTAAAAGATGAGGGTTTTGTCACAATAGATAGACGAAAAGGTGCTATCGTAAATCCAATTCCAATTAGAAAAAATGAGGAATCCATTAGCATATTAAATGATGAACTAAGCAATATTATCGCGGAAGCCTATTGTTTTGGAATATCTAAGGAAGAATTTATTGGGACATGCAAAAAGTTATATGAAAAATATGAAAAATAAGATTTAAGGAGATAATTGTTATGAGTGAATTATTAACTGCAAATATAATAAATATTATTATTTTTGGTGTATTATATATTACCTTCATCCTTACCCCAAAATTAACAAGAAAAGATTTAATTTTTGGAGTATTTATTCCGTTAGATAGAGCTAAAGATAAGGAAATAAAAAGGATAACTAAACAATATGCCATAGAATTAACTGTCTTCACTTTAATAGCATTAGCGGCATACTTTTTTTTATTAAATGCTATTAATATGCTTCCAGGTGTTTTTATAATTTCCATTTTTGCTTTCATGATAGGATACTTTTTAATATTCTTGAGAGCAAATCATAAAGTTAAAAAATATAAGAGTGATAATAATTTAATGGAAAATAAGAAGCAAATGGTTTATGTAAATACTACAATGTCAAAAAAATTAAGAAGTGATGCAGTATTATCATTTTACTGGTTTTTGATTCCGCTAGGCATAGCACTTTTGAACTTAATAATACCACTCACGAAGTATGATGAATTGCCAACTAAAATTGCAATTCACTGGGGGATAGATGGAACAGCTAATAATTTTGTTGAAAAGTCAGTAGGAGCAGTTGTAACACAGGGTTTAGTGATGATGGGGGTTGTAATTTTGCTTATTTTTACTAACTATTCAATTGCAATTAGTAAAAATAGAATAGATGCAGCTAAACCAATTGCATCCTCGCAGAAATTATTTAAGTTTAAGAAAATTAATTCTTTATTTATATTTAGTATTGCTATTATAGTTTCGACTTTAATTACTTTACTGAATTTTAATTCATTAAACATTATTTCAGTGAACTTTAAACTACTAACACCAATATTAATTATAGTATTTTTAGTTATAATAATAATCCCTATAGCATTAGATATTAGATATGGTCAAGGTGGTAGTAATTTAAAAGATACAACAGAGGAAAAATCAGAAGATGACGTTACTAATATAGATGATGATGCTTATTGGAAATTAGGCTCAATTTACTATAATCCTAATGATCCTTCTATATTTGTTGAGAAGAGATTTGGAGTAGGCTGGACTCTAAACTTTGGGAATAAAATAGCTATAATTATTTCAGTTGTTCTTTTAATATTTATAATATCTATTTTGTTGTTTCCTATGATTTTTTCATAATACTTTAATAAAAGAAGTCTAGTGCACCTGCACTAGACTTCTTTTATTGGATAAACATCAAAATTTTTCAATTTAAAAATAAAAGTATAATAATAATCACCAAATGAAGAGGTACAACCGTAATCAATTAATACCATCTTATTACCAATAATTCCCCATGAATCAGTATGGTATAAATCTTCTTCAAAGAGAAAAAATTTGGTTTTTAATTCGTATAGTGGGGTGTTTATCCAATTAAGTCCATCTAACTTGGAAACATCTATTGAATTTTGACAACGAAACTTTGTAAGTGGAATAGCTCTTTTCATTATAAGATATTTAGGAGAATAATATAAAATAGGACATAATATGGTTTTAGTTAAAGATGAAGCTTTTGAAAATACATAGTATTCAACCGCATTTTGGTAAAAACCATCTTCTCCTTTAGATACCTTAAGAACAGTATCTTCATCAATGGCGAAGACTTTACGTGCAATACCTTCTCCTAAAAACTCAAAATTATCTTTTATATCTTTTCTTGACATGTTTTCTAAATTATTAATTAGCTTTTCCAATTTTTTAACCTCGTAAAAGTCAATCTAGTCTATATTACTCATAATTTTTAATATTTGACACACCATAAGGATATATTTATATCAAAAAAAATGGTGGTGGATTATATGAGCTATATTAATTTAAATGAGGTAAATAAAATTTCAGAGGAGGAACTAAGAGAAATATTTAAAGAACATTATAATAAAGGGCTTTATAAGGTTATGAAATCAATAGGTATAGATAAGATATTTCATAAGGCAAAAGGAACTCTTGTTTATGATGAAGAAGGTAAGGGATATTTGGACTTTATAGCAGGCTTCGGATCATTAAATATAGGACATAATGATGAAAGAATTCTAAACACTATAATTGAACATTCTAATACTCCAAATTTTATTGAACAAAGTGTAAATATATACGATGGAATTCTAGCAAATAATATTAATTATCTTACTAAAGGAGAATTGGGCAATTGTCATTTTACAAACTCAGGAACAGAAGCTGTTGAAGAGGCCATAAAATTATCAATGATGAAAAATAAGAAAGGTAAGATAATTTATTTCAAGAATGCCTACCATGGTAAAACTTTAGGTTCGTTAGCAGCCATGGGAAATAAACTTAAGAAAAATTATAATTATGTAAAGGGAACTTTTTTAGAAGCTCCATTTGGAGATATTAAGAAAGTTAAGAGTCTAGTAGATTCATATGATGTAACATCAATACTAATAGAGCCAATACAAGCTGAAGCAGGAATCATATTACCACCAGAAGGATTTTTAGAAGAACTAAGAGAACTATGCAATAAGGAAGATATATTACTAATCTTTGATGAAATTCAAACAGGAATAGGAAGATGTGGAAGTATGTTTATGTATGAACAAGTGGGAGTAGTACCAGATGTGTTACTACTAGCAAAATCATTAAGTGGTGGATATATTCCTATTGGATGCATAGCAATGAAAAAGAAGATATGGGATTCAGTTTATGGGAGTGCAAAAAATTCAACTCTCTTAGAAACTACTTTTGGAGGAAATAGTATGGCGTGTATAAGTGCCCTCAAAACATTGGAGATTATAAGAGATGATAAGTTAAGTGAGAAAGCAAAAGAAATAGGTGATTATACTATCTTGAAATTAAGAGAACTTATGATGGAACATCATCAAATATCAGCGATAAGAGGGAAAGGCTTATTAATAGGGGTTGAATTTGAGTTTTTAAAGAAGCTTAGAAGTAAAACAACTATGGAATTTTTTGTAGGGAAAATAATTGGAAGATTATTTAAGGATCACGCTATATTAATTTCTATTGCTAGCAATAATCCAGCTGTTTTAAAAGTGGAGCCACCTTTAACAATTACTAAAGATGAAATAGATTATTTCATAAATGCATTAAGAGAAACATTAAGCGATGATAAGTTATTTAGTACAATTCATGCAATTTTAGAGTAGTTAAGAAAACAAAAAAATAAGAATAAAAACTACTTTATAGTTCAAACTATATATGCAAATAAATTTTGAGGAGGAGATTGTCATGAACCAAAATAGAAGCATAGGGTGTATAGTTACTGAATGCAAATTCCACAGTGAAGAGGAACAATTTTGTTCATTAGACAAGATTCAAATTGTAAAACATGATAATAAAGCAAATAATATTCAACAAACAGATTGCGGAAGTTTTAAAGTAAAATAATATATAGAAAAAGTGCAGCTTATTAGGATTAAGCTGCACTTACTATTTATTAAGATAGAGATTTTAAATCATTTATAAAGTCATTAACTGCCTGTTCTTTAGTAGCCCAAGATGTTACTAGTCTGATTGATGAAAAATTATCGTCTACTTTTGACCAAACTATAAAAGCGTAGTTTTCTTTTAGCTTTTTAATAATTGAGTTAGGGAATATAGGAAATATCTGATTTGATGGTGAATCAATCAAATACTTATATCCCATAGAATCTATTCCTTCTTTCAGTAAATCAGCCATCTTATTAGCATGCTTTGCTAATTCAAAATATAAGTCATCCTTAAATAGTTCAAGGAATTGTATTCCAAGAACCTTGCCTTTAGCAAGCATTGCACCTTTTTGCTTAATATGGAATCTAAAATCCTCCTTTAAGGAGTTATTACATATAACTAATGCTTCTCCTAAAAGTGCTCCATTTTTTGTTCCACCGATATAAAAGGCATCAGTTAAGTTTGCTAAGTCTGATAATTCTAGATCATTTCCATTTGAGCATAAGGCAGAACCAAGCCTAGCACCATCTAAAAATAAAAATAAATTTTTTTCTTTGCAAAAATAACTTAAGTTTTCAAGTTCTGATTTAGAATATATGGTACCTATTTCTGTTGAATTTGATATATAAACAAGTTTAGGTTTGACCATATGTTCATCAGTGTGCTCATCTAAAGCTAATTGTATGTCGCTAGGTCTTAACTTTCCATCAGGTACATTTATAGAAATAGCTTTATGGCCAGTAGCTTCAATTGCTCCAGTTTCATGAACAAGTATGTGACCAGTATTGGTAGCAATAGCAGCTTCGTGAGGTCTTAGAAATGCTGAAATAGCAGTTAAGTTGGTTTGAGTACCACCTACAAAAAAGTGAATATCTATAGTATCATTTTGAATCTTACTTTTTAAGATCTCTATGGCTTCTAGGGAATATTTATCCTCACCATAACCTTCTGTTTGTTCAAGATTAGACTCTATAAGAGCATTTAATATTCTTGGATGAGCTCCTTCACTATAATCATTTTTAAAACTGTACATTTATTTGCCCCCTTATTATGTGATTAAGAAAATTTCTTATTACAACTCTAAATAACATTTTAGACTATTTTTTAGTAAATTCAAGTAATTTTCAGTCAAACATAATGAAGAGCACTAATTTTACAAATACAATGATTTTTTGTATGCTAAATAATATATTAAATGGAACATGGAACCTTTTATTGTGCTTATTTATCTAAATAGTGTAGGAGGTGAAGAGATGTGGGAATGACAGAAGGTATTATTAACATATATAATACGAATTTTAAAAGAGAACGAGTTAAAGAGATAACTAGAGAGGTATTCGTTGAATTAGTTTTTGAGCAAAAAATTTCTTTATATAGAGTAGCAAAAGGAATACTAAAACATGAGCAGGATGTAGAAGATGTAGTCAGTGAAACGATATTTAAGGCATTTAAAAACTTAAGCAAACTACAAGATAAAAAGAATTTTAAAGCTTGGATTATGAGAATCCTTATAAATGAATGCTATAGAACTTACAACAAGGGTAAGAGAGTAGAACTACAAGAGAATATGGAGAAATATAACCTATCCTATGAAGATGCGTATGAAGGTTATATGATAAATTATATAAATAAGTTGGACAAGGATTCCCAAATAATATTGACACTATTTTACTATGAAGATATGAGTATAAGTGAAATAAGTAAAATTCTGAATGTTTCTGAAGGTACGGTAAAATCACGGCTTAGTAGATCAAAAAAGAAGTTGAAAATTATATTGGAAGATTCTGATTGGAGTGATTTAGATGAGTGATTTTGATGAGATAATTAAGAAGAATATAAACAATGAAAAGTGGGCAGTTCCTAAAAATTTCGATAATAAGATATGTACATTAATGCAAAACTTACCTGATGGTTCTGTGAAAATAAAGAGAAAAGTAAATACACAAAAGTTTATAGCAGTAGCGTGTGTTTTATTAGTTTTCATAATAGGTATTTCGTTTAATTCACCTAGCGTAAAAGCTGCAGTTAATAATGTTATAGGATATTTCAAGGGAAATAACGACTCGAAGTTTTCTGGAGATGAAGTAAGGGTTGAAGCATTGAACAATCCTATAGGAATAGCAGTTAAAGATGAAGGAATTAAGTTTACCGTTGATAATATAGATGTAGATGATAATTTTATATATGTTTTTTATACAGTGGAAAGTGATAAAGAGATTGAAAAAAAAGATTCTACAGATGAGTTGTCAGCATTTTTCAATGAAGCAAATATAAAATATAAAGTAGATGGTAGAGCTTTAGAGTTTGGTGCAAATGATGATTGTGAAGCATATTTTGAATCTGATAGAGTTCTTAAAGGGATGACAAAAGCAAATATATCTTCCGTGAACTTAAAGGATAAATTTAAGCTTGAGATATTAGCTGAGAGCATATTAGGTACAAAAGGGACCTGGAAGATAGAAACAGATGTAGATAAAAGTAAAGTAGCTATAGATAGTAAAATAATTAAACCTAATATTACGACTAATATTAATTTTGGAGATAATATAAATAGAGAAATAACAATAGACAAGGTAATTATATCACCTTTAGGAAATCAAGTAGTAATAACAAGTGACGCAAATATTAAAGATTATTTATTATATTATTTTGCAATAACAGATGATAAAGGAAACTATTCCACAATATTTAATCGTAATATAAATGAGACCTCAAATGGAAAGACAACTATTACTTTTGAGTTTTTGGGTGTTAATAAGAATAGTGAATATTTTAATATAGTACCTATTCATTTTAAGTTCAATTCAAAAGACACTCCAAGTGAACATTTAAATATAGGCAAATTACCTGACACAATAAAATTAAGCGAATATGGTAGTCTGACAATAGAAGATATTAAATTTGATAAAACACATATTAAAATCAGTTATCGCAAAAATGGGGTAGTAACACCATATAATTTCTTTAAGTTCTATGACAAAAATGATAAGGAATTAGAGAAACCTTCGGGGTATAATGAAGAACATCTAGATAGAAGTACAGGTATATATACTTCAACTTTTTATTTAAACAAAGATGATAATAATGACTATTCAGATTATGTTAAGCTTTATAGAACTAAGGATACAGATTTAAAGGTTTTTAAAGATCAAGCAATAAAGATAAATTTAAGATAGAAGATAAAAAATAGTAGCATTATAAAATAGGATGCTACTATTTTTACGTTTATTACTCAAGTCTATAGACAACACTAATCAGGTAATCTATAGTAATATTTATAAAGAACTACAAAATTTTAGAAATAGTTAGTGAGAAAGTTGAATAGAAAGGGTGTAAGTTAATGTCTCATATTTCGAATAAAAATGCCTATAAAAGGCTAGAGGAAAGGCTTAATAGATTTCCACAGGGGGCACCACCATCACAAACTTTATATAAAATACTTAGTATGCTATTTACTGAAAAGGAGGCAGAGCTTGTAGCAATGTTGCCTATTAAACCTTTTTCAGTTAAAACAGCAAGTTATATTTGGAAAATGGACGAAGTTCAGACGGAAAATATTCTTCAAAAATTGGCCTCAAAAGCTATTATTTTAGATATTGATTATGATGGGAAAAAAGAGTATTGTCTTCCTCCGCCGATGTTAGGTTTTTTTGAGTTTTCACTTATGAGAACAAGAGGGGATATTGATCAAAAGACATTATCAGAGCTTTACTATCAGTATTTAAACGTAGAAGAGGACTTTATAAAAGATTTATTTCTCGGAACAGAAACAAAATTTGGCAAAGCATTTGTACAGGAAGGAGTTCTCTCCAGGGAAAATGAACTTGAGATAATGGATTATGATAGAGCGAGCAATGTGATAAAAAATGCAAGATTCATTACAGTAAGTATGTGCTTTTGTAGGCATAAAATGCAGCACTTAGGAAAAGAGTGTGATGCACCAATGGAAACATGTATAACACTTGGAAATCCAGCTTATTCATTAAGCAAAAATGGTTATGGAAGAGCTATAGATGCAGCAGAAGGTTTGGACATTTTAAATATGGCATACGAGCACAATTTAGTTCAATGCGGAGAAAATGTGAGAGAGGATTCCTTGTTCATGTGTAATTGTTGTGGTTGTTGCTGTGAGGGAATGTTAGCTGTTAAAAAGTTTGGCTATGCAAATCCAATTCAAACAACAGCCTTTTTACCTAAAGTTGAAGAAGAAAGCTGCGTAGGTTGTGGAAAGTGTTCAAAGGTTTGCCCTATAGAAGCAATAAAAATAGATTCCATATCTAAGAAGGCAGTAGTCGATGAGAATATATGCCTTGGCTGTGGAGTGTGTGTAAGGAACTGTCCTAAAAAGAGTATTAGTTTAAAAAGTAGAGAAAAAAAGATAATAACACCAGTAAATACCACTCATAGAATAGTATTACAAGCTATCGAAAAAGGTCAGCTTCAAGAGCTTCTTTTTGATAATAAAGCGTTAGCAAGTCATAGAGCAATGGCGGCAGTTTTTTCTTCTATATTAAAGCTTCCACCAATTAATAGAGCTATGGCAAGTAAACAGTTAAAGTCAGTGTATTTAGATAAATTATTAAGCAATCAAAAATAGGGAGAATAGTTATGGATAAATGCCTTATTCATTATTTTTCAGGAACTGGTAACACAAATAGTATGGTTATGTTATTAGCTGATGAATTATATAAAAGTGGATATGAAGCAGATCTAGTTAATATTGAAAAAGATAATGATAGGAAATTAGGTAATTATGAATTACATATATTTTGTTATCCTATCTATGGATTTGGAACACCTGAAATTATGCTTAGGTACATTTCAAATATAAAAAATCCTATTTATAGCAAGGCAGCAATTGTGTGTACCTCAGCCGGGTTCGAAGGACAATCTTTATTCTCATTAAAAAGAATTCTTAGTAAGAAGGGATTTAAAGTAGTTTTAACTGATATGGTTACTTATGATTACAATTGGACTCAAATATTTAATCCTAAACCAAAAGAAAAGCAGAAAGAGATTTTTAGAGAAGCCGAAAAAGAGACAAGGGAAGTTGCAAAAAAACTTATAAATAATGAAACTAGATTCAAGAATAGAAATATCGTGACATTAGCTATTTCATGGATTATTTTTATTATATTTAATAACCTTGGACGTAAATTTTTAGGTAAAACCTATATAGCAGATAATTCATGTAATAACTGTTCGAAATGTAAAAATATTTGTCCAGTAAATGCTATCGAAATGCAGAGTGGTAAACCAAAATGGAGCTGGAGATGTGAAAGTTGTCAAAGATGTATTAATATGTGTCCAAAAAAATCAATTCAATTATCAATTGTAAAATTAACTATATATGGACTTTTTCAGCTTTCCCCAATTTTTCTACTTGCAGAAATAGATAAGAGAATTTATGATTTACCAATACTAATTGATATATTTTCATATTGTGTAATGTTTGGAGTAAACAGCATTCTAGCAAATTTGTTAATAAATATTATGGAAAAGTGCAGCATAACTAGAAAGATCCTTCAGATAAGTTATACAAAGAATTATAGAAGAAATGTAGCTAAAGACTTCTATTTAAGTTAATAATAATTATATAAATAAAAAGAAGAGGCAACGCCTCTTCTTTTTTATTAGAATGCCCAGTTTCCATCCTTAAATATTTGAAATTTTTCTCCTGAATTTGTTATACCAACAATAT
This sequence comes from Clostridium sp. 'White wine YQ', assembly GCF_028728205.1. Lineage (NCBI taxonomy): Bacteria > Bacillati > Bacillota > Clostridia > Eubacteriales > Clostridiaceae > Clostridium > Clostridium sp. 'White wine YQ'. Next base: position 1,552,986 of record NZ_JAQYUU010000001.1, on the reverse strand, counting down.
CTAAGTCTTTTGTTCCAACCATAAAATCTACGTGTGCTAAAGAATCATTTGCTCCTTTTTTTACTAGGTCATCTTTTGATAATCCATCTGAATCTTTTAGACAGAATGGATATGCTTTACCTATGGCAAGGTGGCAAGAAGCATTCTCATCATATAGTGTATTAAAGAATATTACACCAGAATTTGATATTGGAGAATCATATGGAACTAATGCAACTTCCCCTAAGTAATGAGAGCCTTCATCGGTTTCTATTAAGTGTTTTAATGTCTCGTATCCTTCCTCAGCTTCAAAATCAACAATTCTTCCATCCTTAAAGGTTAGAGAAAAATTATTAATTAAGTTTCCACTATAGTTTAATGGCATTGAGGAAACGACTTTACCATTTATGCCTGTCTTTAACGGAAGCGTAAATACTTCTTCTGTAGGCATGTTTGCAACAAAGCTTCTTCCATCAGACATTTTATCTGCACCACCACACCATAAATGATCTTTAGGAAGTTCAATTTTTAAATCGGTTCCTAGAGAATTAGTATAGTGGAGTAGTTTGAAATTCTTTTCATTTAGATAATGCATCTTTTCATCTAAATTTGCTAAATGTTCTTCCCAAGCTTTATCTGGATCTTCTTTATCTATGCGGACAATTTTGAAAATTTGTTCCCATAGTTTAGAAACAGCTTCCTCTTCAGATACATTTGAGAAAACTTTTTTAGCCCAGGCTGTAGTTGGGATTGAAACTATGCTCCAAGGGCATTTATTGCTCATAAGTAAGTCAGAATATTCCCTTAAAGCTATTTGTCTTGCTTTTAATGAAGCTGAAATCTTATTTGCATCAATTCCTTTTAAATTTTCAGGGTCAGAAGCAGAAATGCTTAGGAATGCAGCACCTTTTTTAGCATAGGATAGATAAGAATCAACCATCCAATTTGGTATATCCTCTAGTGCTTCTATTGAGGCATAAGTATAGTTTATTCTTGCGAATTTTTCATCATTCCAATGTATTATTACTTGCTTTGCACCTAATTTATAAGCTTCTTCGGCTATTTGTCTTGCAAAGAAAGCACATTCAATGGGAGAATTGATTACTAAGTATTGATCTTTCTTAACATTAACTCCAGTCTTTACAGCTAATAAAGCATATTTTTTTAATAAATTTTCCATGTTTATACTCCTTAAATGTAAAATATATTTTTCTATATGGTTATATTATAATCTATATGTGTTAAAATTAATAATACTAAGGTGAAGTTTTCCAAGAAAAATAGTATAATTATAATGTAAAAGTGTTTATACAATATGGAGGAAGTTATGGAAAGAGTATTACTTATAGATTCAAATTCAATCATGAATAGAGCCTTTTATGCACTACCACCACTTACTAATAGTGAAGGGCTACATACAAATGCGATTTATGGATTTGCAAATATGATTTTTAAGATAGAAGATGAAATACAGCCTGATTACATAATAGCGACTTTTGATAGAAAAGCGCCTACATTTAGACATGAAGAATACACAGATTATAAAGCAGGTAGAAAAAGAATGCCAGATGAATTAGCAGAACAATTTCCAGTTGTGAAGGACATGTTGGCTCTTCTTGGTATACCTGTTTTTGAATTAGATGGTTTTGAAGCAGATGACTTACTTGGAACTATTTCAAAACTTGGAGAAGAAAGTGATAAAGAAGTTTATATTTTGACAGGAGATAGAGATGCTCTGCAATTAGCCTCTGATTCAACAAAGATAATTATTACTAAAAAAGGTGTTTCAGAGAAAGAAATATATGACCATAAAAAAATGATAGAAGATTTTGGTGTAACTCCTACTCAATTTATTGATGTAAAAGGATTAATGGGAGATAAATCAGATAATATTCCAGGGGTTCCTGGTATAGGTGAAAAGACTGCATATAAATTGATTCAAACTTATGGAACCTTAGAGAATGTTCTAGATAATATTGAAGAAATTAGTGGTAAGAAGATTAAAGAAAACCTTGAAAATCATAGAGAAGATGCAGTGTTTAGTAAGAGACTTGCGACTATTATGAGAAATGTGCCTGTAGATTTCACTTGGGAAGATAAAAAACATAAAGAGCATATTAATAATGCCGAAGTAAGAAATTTATTTCTAAAACTAGGAATGAAGTCTTTACTAGGAAGATTTGAGGTTTCAGAAGAAAAAGAAGAAGTTGAAAAAATTCCAGTTAAGATTATAGATAGTTTGAAAGATTTTAAGGAACTTGTTTCAAGCATCAAAAAAGAAGTATATATAGTATCTCAACTTATAAATGAAGAATTATATTCAAAAATTAATATAGATAAATTATTTATAAGTACAGAGCTTGGAGATTATGAAGTAAAAGCATTGGATATTGAAAAAGAAAATAGAGAAGAGTATATTAAATTACTTAAGAAAATATTTGAAAATGATAATATAATAAAATACTCATACGGAATAAAGAATACTCTTACTGTTTTAAGAAAGTTTAATATAGAACCAAAAGCAATAGAATTTGACGTGGAATTAGCTGCATATATAATAGACTCCTCAAAAGGAAAGTATCCATTAGAAGTTCTAATTGGAGAATATTTAGGTAAGGAACTAAAAGGCTCACAAGAAGAAATGAAAGCTGATGGAGTACATTATCTAAAAGACCTTTCTAATATATTTATAGAAAGGTTAAAGGCTGATGATATGGAGGAACTTTACTATAAGGTAGAACTTCCATTAGCAGATGTTCTATCAGCTATGGAATGTGAGGGCTTTAAAGTAAATAAAAATATGTTAGAAGAGCTTTCAGTCACTTTTAAAAAGGAGATTGAAGAGACTGGGGCTAAGATATATGAATTAGCAGGGGAAGAGTTTAATATAAATTCGCCTAAGCAGTTAGGTAAAATATTATTTGAAAAGTTAGATTTACCACCTGTTAAAAAGACTAAAACAGGCTACTCAACTAATGCTGAGGTATTAGAGAAGCTTGTAGATAAACACCCTATAATTAAGGAAATTACTTATTTTAGACAAATATCTAAAATATATTCAACATATATTGAAGGATTAAAGAATGTTATAGATTCAGATGGACATATACATTCAAGTTTTAACCAAACAGTTACAACAACAGGTAGATTAAGTTCTACAGAACCAAATCTTCAGAATATACCTATAAAGTATGAAATGGGTAGAGCAATAAGAAAAGTATTTATACCAAATAATGAAGATGATCTAATTCTATCTGCAGACTATTCTCAAATTGAGTTAAGAGTGTTAGCTCATATGTCTGGAGATGAAAATATGATAAATGCCTTTAAAGAGGATATAGATATCCATACAAAGACTGCATCAGAAGTTTTTAAAGTACCACTAGAAGAAGTAACTTCACTAATGAGAGGTAGAGCAAAGGCAGTTAATTTTGGAATAGTATATGGTATTTCTGATTTTTCGCTTGCACAAGATTTAGGTATTACAAAAAAAGAAGCAGGCGAATATATGAACATCTACTTTGATAGATACCCTAAAATAAAAGGATATTTAAATGGAGTGATAGAAAAAGCAAACGAAGATGGGTATGTTCATACAATATTAAATCGTAGAAGATTTATACCTGAAATAAAAGCTTCAAATAAGATTTTAAAGGCTTTAGGGGAAAGATTAGCTATGAATGCACCCATTCAAGGAAGTGCAGCAGATATTATAAAAATAGCTATGATAAAAGTTTATGATAAGCTTAGAGAAAAGAATTTAAAAAGTACATTGATATTACAAGTTCATGATGAACTTATATTAAACGTTAAGCCTAATGAGCTAGAGGAAGTTAAAAAACTAGTAAAAACAGAAATGGAAAATGTTTTAGAGTTAAGTGTTCCTTTAGAAGTTGACTTGAATGTTGGTCACAATTGGTATGACGCAAAATAGGAGTGAGTAAAATGTTAAAGGTCGGACTAACTGGAGGAATTGCATCAGGAAAAAGTACAGTTTCAGGATTCTTAAGAGAATCAGGATTTCAGATAATAGATGCAGATGCAATAGCTAAGGATGTACTTAAAAAATATCCTGAAATATTAAAGAGAGTAAGAGTAGAATTTGGGGAAGGTTTTTTTGACTGGAGAGGAGAATTTAGAAGAAAAGAATTTGGTAATCATATTTTTAGGTTTCCAAGACTAAGAATAAAGTATGAAGAGATAATTCTACCATATATATTAAAAGAAATTGATTTAGCATTCTCAGAAAAAGAAAAAAAAGGTGAGAAAGTAGTTATTTTGGATGCTCCAACATTAATAGAAAATAAACTTCATGAGTCAATGGACCTAGTAATTCTAGTATGGGTAGACCATAATACTCAAATCGCAAGGCTTAAGGAAAGAGATAAGTTAAATCAAAGTGAAGCTCTTCAAAGAATAAATTCACAAATGAATTTAGAAAAGAAAAAGGATTTTTCAAACATAATTGTTGATAATTCAAAAGACATAGCATCAACTGCAGTTCAGGTAAAAGATTTAGTTGAAATATTAAATAGTTATAAGTAATTCTATGGGAGACAATAATGAAATTAAAGAGAGTATTTATAGTAGTTTTGACTCTAATAGCTATTGTATTGATTTCAAGAGAAATTATATATAATACTTTATATCCGCTTAAATATAAGGGTTATATTTTGAAATATTCAAAGGAAAATGGCTTAGATCCATATTTAGTGATGTCTGTAATTAATACTGAAAGTAAGTTTAATAAAGACGTAGCTTCTAAGAAGCAGGCCATTGGTCTTATGCAATTGACCGAACCTACAGCTGAATGGATTGCAAAGTCAATGAATAATAATAACTTTAAAAGTGAAGATCTATTTGATCCAGAAAAAAATATACAAATGGGTTGTTGGTATTTAAAAAACTTACAAGAGGAGTTTGGTACAACTGAATTAGTTTTGGCAGCATATAATGCAGGAAGAGGTAATGTAAGTAAATGGCTAAATAACTCCGATATATCAAAGGATGGGAAGAATCTGCATAATATTCCCTATGGTGAAACAGATAAATATATTAAAAAGGTTAAGGTAAATTATAATATATATAAACTTTTATATAAAACATAGTTTATAATTAGATGTAATATAATCAAATATGACAGAAGGGAAGTTATAATAACTTCCCTTTTTATATTGCCTAAAAGGATAAACTTTTTGTAACATGGAAAACTATATATAATTCTTCAGTAGCATTTGGAGGTTTATATGAAAAAGTATTTTTTAACTGTTACACTAATCATAATTTTTATTGTCATAGGAATAAAAATAGCACCAATAATTAGAGATAAGACTTCTCTATTCAAAAATGATGTTGCTTATATTGCAAAGGCAGAAAATAAAAGTTTTTATGTCTATAAATATGGAAGATGGAAAAAAGAATTTATTAAAGGAGTAAATCTTGGACTTGGAAAACCAGGACATTTCCCAGGTGAATTAGCCTTGACAAAAGATGAATACCTTAATTGGTTTAAGGAAATAAGTAATATGAATTCAAGTACGATAAGAGTTTATACAACACTTAAACCTGAATTTTATGAAGCTTTATATGAATATAACAAGAAAAATTTTAATCCAATATATGTTATGCAAGGAGTTTGGGTTAATGAAGAGGATATGGCAACTATTGGGAACGCTTTTGATAAAAAAATATTGGATACCGTTAAGGAAGACACTAAAAATTTAATTGATATAATTCACGGAAATGCTGAACTTAAAGAACAGAGAGGGTTTGCTAGTGGGAAGTACACCCATGACGTCTCAAATTATATTTCTGCATGGATACTTGGTATTGAATGGGATCCTGAGTTTGTAATTAGTACAAATGAAAAGAATGAGGATAAAAAATCTTATGATGGTAAGTATATTTATACAAAAGACGCCTCACCATTTGAAAATTGGCTTGCAGAGATTCAGGATTATGCAATTAAATATGAAACTGATAAGTATAAAATGCAAAGACCTACAAGCTTTACTAATTGGGTAACTACAGATTTGCTAAGCCATCCAAATGAACCCTTACCCAAAGAGGACTTGGTTCCAGTAAATCCAATGCATATTTTAAGTAAAGAAAATTTCAAACCAGGACTTTTTGCATCATATCACATTTATCCCTATTACCCAGACTCAATGAATTATCAAAAAGAATATATTCAAAATAAAAATGGAGAGGTTAATACCTACAAAGCTTATTTAGAGGATTTGATAAAGGAGCATAACATTCCTGTATTAGTAGCAGAATTCGGAATTCCAGCATCTAGAGGCAAGGCACATGAGAATATTCATACTGGTTTTAATCAAGGAGAGGTAGATGAAAAATCTCAAGGAGAAATGGAAGTATCAATGCTACAAGATATTTATAACACGGGTTATGCAGGTGGACTCGTTTTTACATGGCAAGATGAATGGTTTAAGAGGACTTGGAATACCATGGATTTAGATATACCAGATAGAAGACCCTTTTGGTCAAATCCGCAAACAAATGAACAGGAGTTTGGAGTTTTGGCTTTTGACCCAGGAGAAAAGGAAAGTATTTGCTATGTGGATGGAAATATTAAAGAGTGGATTAATAATAAGAATGTTTCTAAAACTAATAGTGCGGAACTGTATGTTAAGTCTGATGAAAAATATATATATTTTTGGGTAAAGAAAAAAGATTTACAGATATTTAAGGATAAAATCATTATTTCCATAGATACTTTAAAAAATAGTGGAAATAGTTATTATAAAGATTTTAATTTAAATTTAAATATGGGATCAGAATTTCTAATTGTTATAAATGGGAGAGATAACTCCAGAGTAATTGTAGATAGCTATTATGATTCATTTTATTATATATATTCAAAACTCGGAATGATTGATGTAAATCCAGACTTTGATGTTAAAAATAGCGGAACTTTTAATCCAATATATCTGTGCTTAAATAGAGAGCTGAAGTTACCGCAGGATAAGAGAGTGATTCCATTTACTAAATACGAAACTGGTAAATTATTTTATGGTAATGGGAACCCTAAAAACAAGGAATTTAATTCCTTAAGTGATTTTTACTCTAATGGAGATAATATAGAAATAAGAATTCCTTGGCAACTATTTAATGTGATGGATCCATCAGAAAAAATGATAATGAATGATTTGCATATAGAGGGCATAAAACCTGTAAAAGCACAAAACTTTCAGATAGGGTTAAGCATATTAAAAGCAGATGGAGCATTAGAAAGTGGAAATGTTGGAACTTATAACTGGGAAGAGTGGCAATTCCCAAAATATCACGAAAGATTAAAGCCATCGTACTATATTTTAAAAGATGCATTTAAAAGAATTGGAGCGAGTTAAATGTTAGTAAATATTAATGAATCTAAAGGAAGTATTCTATTTTTTACTCATAATGAAAAAAAACTTCCCAATTGGGTGGTAGAATGCAATATCTATGGATTTGGGGTTTTGGTAGAAAGCATAAAAGATTTTATGGAGGACAAGGAAGAAGTTTTTTTAGATTTATTAGAAGAAAGTATTAGCTTAATAATTATTGAAGATGATATTGAAAAAATATCCTTTGAATTATATAAGAAACTAAGAAAAGAAGAAAAATTTAAAAAGATACCCATAGTGTTTCTTGGAGAGTTTTATAATGAAGCTAAACTAGAAGTGATGGAAATGGGAGCAATAGATTATTTTAAGGAAACAATAAATTCAAAAGAATTAGTCTTAAAAATAAAGAATATTGTAAGCATTTATAATGAATATGTTAATTCATTAATATATGATACTCTAACAGGAACCTATACAGTTTCTTACGGAAAAAAATTGCTTAATAAAGAGAGGGATATATCTAAGAAAGATAAATCAAAGTTATCAATTTTAATAGTTGATATAGATGATTTATCATCTATTAATAAGAAAATCGGGAAATTAGCAGGAAATGATGTTATTAAAAAAATAACAAGTATCTTAATGGACAGAATAGAGCTAAGAGACTTTATATTTAGAGTAGCTGGAGGAAAGTTTTTAATGGCATTTCCCAATAAAGCTTCATTATATGTGCTTAAGCTTGGAGATGAGATTGCAAATGAAGTTAGGAAGCTATCTAATGAATTTAATACTGAAATAAGTATTACCGGAAATGTTAGAGAACTCCAAGAAGAGGAAGATATTTTAAAAATAGCGCTAATTGAATTATTGAAATTTAAGAAAAAGGAAAGAGGAAAAGTATATTTAAGTGATAAAAATATTGAATTAAATTTAAAGAGTATTCTTATCATAAACGAAGACAAGGAATTTTTGAAAATAATTAAAAAAAGATATAAAAATAAAGATTTTAATGTATACACAGCAAATGATGTAGAGACTTTACAGAAGATATTATCATTACATTTAATAGATATTGTTATAACAGAGTTTATACTTCCAGGAATGACTGGGGTTGAAATAATAAGAGAAGTTAAAAATGCAAATAAAGATACTAAAATTCTAGTGTTTACCCTGCAAAAAAGTGAAGCATTAATTGATAGAGCATTTAATGAAGGAGCAGATGATTTTTTAAGCAGACCTGCTTCACCAATTGAATTAGATGCAAGGATTAATAAGTTGTTACAGAAGAGGTAATATGGAGAGATTAGTTTATTATTCAATTGTATTTTTTATAGGATTTATACTTATTTTATATATTTACTTAGTTTATCAAAAATTTTTGGAAAAATATATTCATAAAAAGTCCAATAGCTATTATAAGGATATAGTAGATTTTTTTGATGAGCTTATGATTAATTTAGAGAATAGAGAGGGTACTATTGAAGAAATTCAAGAATTAAGTAAGCTAGTAAAAAATAAGCTTAAACGAAGGATCATAATTGACAGAATTGCTTTTTACGGTAACATTTACACTGGAGTAGTATCAAAAAGAATGAGTGATGTATGTTATAAAACAGGACTTCTAGAATATGAATTTAAAAATTTAAAAAGCAGAGATTATTTTAAAGTGGCCCATTCATGCAAAAATCTTGGAATATTTAAAAATGAAGCTGCCACAGAAAATCTATTAAAAGCCCTTAGAATAAGATCCATTGACATAAGATATAACGTGTTAATGGCATTAACTAAAATAGGCAATAAAGAAGCTTTGATAGAGGCCTTTAATATTTTAGGCAATAAATTTAACTTAAGTGAGAGAGCTTTAACTGAAATAATAGATAGTTTTGAAGGAGATAAGTTAGGATTATTTAATAAAATGCTTGATTTCCCTAATGTATTTGTATCTACTGTATTTATAAAAACTACAGGAGGATACATGGTCCCTACATTAAATGAAAATATAGCAAGATTTATTAATAATGAAAATAAAGAAAAAAGAATTGCAGCAATAAAAGCAATTGGAAAAACCGGTGATACTAGGTTTATGGATCAAATATTAAATAAGTTAAAAGATAGAAATTGGGAGGTAAGAGCTGCAGCTGCAAAAGCTCTTGGAACTATGCAAGATGAAAGAGCACTAGATGCCTTAATTAATGCACTTTCTGATAGTGAATGGTGGGTTAGATATAATTCTGCTAATTCAATTATAAATATAAGAGCTGGGATAAATAAACTTAGAGAAATATTTATGAGTGATGATGAATTTGCAAAAGACAGCATTGTATCTGCTCTTGAGGGAAGTGGTTTAACTCAAGAAATTTTTGTGTTCCAATATTCAAGAGAGCAAAATAAAAAAGAGTTATACGAGCTATTTTCAGAATATTTATCAAAGAAAGAAAGTTAGGTGAAATATGGACTGGAGTATTATTGGAAGAATTATTTACAGTTTTAATAATTTTATTTTATATTATGTTTTATTAATTAATTCTATATATTTCATTCAATTGATACTATCTGCCTTTAGTTTATCGGATTATATTAAGAAGATAGTATATTCTGACTATAAAAAATACGGTTCATCAGAAAATATGCTGCCTATTTCCGTGTTAGTTCCTGCTTATAATGAAGAAGAAACCATTGTTGACAATATTAAGTCCTTGTTATCTCTTAACTATTCTAATTTTGAAATTATAGTAATAAATGATGGTTCCAAAGATGAAACCTTAAAAAAAGTAATTGAAGCTTTTGATTTAGGTATGCTAAAACAACCAATACGATATAGGGTTAAAACTCAAAATATAAAAGGAATTTTCAAAAATATAGATATACCCAATTTAGTTTTGGTTGATAAAGAAAATGGAGGAAAAGCTGATGCACTAAATGCTGGAATAAATGTATCTAAGTATCCTATTTTTGCTGCAATTGATGCTGATTCAATAATTGAAAGTGACTCATTAATAAGAGTTACAATGCCCTTTATTGAAAATAAAGCAACTATTGCTGTTGGAGGAATTGTGAGAATTGCTAATGGAAGTTCTATAAGAGATGGAATTATAAAAAAAATAGAGCTTCCTAAAAATAGGATAGCAATGTTTCAGATTATTGAATATTTAAGAGCATTTCTAACTGGAAGAATGGGATGGGATGCTATGGGATCTCTGCTTATAATATCTGGAGCCTTTGGCGCATTTAGTAAGGCAGAAGTTATAGAAGTAGGGGGATATAGTGTAGGGACTATAGGAGAAGATATGGAACTTGTAATGAAATTACATGAATATATGCTTGCCAATAAGAGGCAATATAAGGTAAAATTTATACCAGATCCTGTATGTTGGACACAAGCTCCAGAAAGAATAAAAGATTTGAAAAGTCAGAGAGTAAGGTGGCAAATAGGACTTATGGACAGCTTGTTTAGACACAAGAAAATCCTATTTAATCCTAAATACGGCTCTATAGGTTTTATTGCAGCTCCATATTTTTGGATATTTGAAATGATAGGGCCATTAGTTGAGGTCATTGGTTATTTTTTAATTCCACTTTCCTTTGTTTTTGGATTTTTAGACTTAAGGTTTTTTATTCTTTTTCTTACTGCATCGATACTTTATGGAATCATTTTATCGATAGGAGCAATTTTGCTCGAAGAGTATACATTTAATAAATATCCAAGTTTAAGACAATTACTTCGTTTGAGTTTTTTTGGAGTTTTAGAGAATTTTGGATATAGGCAGCTTACAGTATTATTTAGATTAGAAGGAATTATAAAATTTAGAAAGAAGAGAAATAGTTGGGGGAAGATTAAGAGAAAAGCTTTTTCCTAATTGGTGAGGGTATATGAAGAAACATAAAATCATAAAAATTATATTAATTATAATGATAGCTATATTTTCTGTGACTTTTGTTATTGTTAAACCGTATATTTTTAAGCTGAATTTAAATATATCATGGAAAACAGAAGAAAAGTCAAAAGAAGAAGTTTTAAGTTATAACTTTTTAAAAAGTAAAATGTATAAGGATGGATATGGAGTATATACAAATTATATTGATGAACCTGATCAAGGAGATATAACCAAAGGACATACAGTTTTATCTGAATCTCAAGGGTTATGGATGCTATATCTAATAAATTCTGGGGAAAAAGATTCATTTGATAGCAATTATAACATAGTAAAGAATAAAATGAGCTTAAAAAATGGATTGATTTCTTGGAGATATAATGAAAGTGAAACTACAAAAGCTTCATCTACAATTGATGATTTAAGAATAGTAAAAAGCTTGCTTTATGCATATGATAGATGGGGGGACTTTAAGTATAAGTATCTTGCTATTAGTATATCACAAGATATCTTAAAGAACGTATCAAAAGGCGGCTATATATTTGATTTTAACGATGGCACAACAATGAGTAACCTTGTCCAATTATGTTATTTAGATTTTAAAACTATGGAATTATTGGAGAAATCGAACTCTAAATGGAAGAAAATTTATAATAATTCTTTAGATATAGTAAAGAATGGACAACCTGTAAAAGGAGTGCCCTTATTTAAGAAAAGTTATTTGCCAAAAGAAAACAAGTATTCAGATGAAAAAGACGTAGAACTATTGTACTCACTTATAGTACTCAAAAACCTTCAATCTGCTGGAGTTGATATTTCAAAGGAGCTTGATTGGCTGTGGAATGAATTTAGTAAAGAAAATAAGTTGTATATAAAATATGATTTTAACGGGAATAGAACAAGTGATTATGAGTCTACTTCATTATATTCAATATGTGGAGAGATATTTGCAAATGCAAATAGACAAACTGAGGCTAATGCAATAAAGAAAAGAATGTTAGAATTCCAAGTTAAAAATGAAAATAGTGAGATCTATGGTTCATTTGGAAATGAACAAACTAAAGCAGTATATTCCTATGATAATTTGAATGCACTAATTTTTCTAGCTAAAAAGAATGCAGACTTATAGTATTACAATTGACAAAAGATTATAAAAAAATTATTATATATAAGTAATACTTTATTAGCAGGTGTGCTGGAATTGGCAGACAGGCACGTTTGAGGGGCGTGTGTTCAACGGACGTACGGGTTCAAGTCCCGTCACCTGCACCAGAAGAATAATCAAACACATGATGTACTGACAAAAAAGTGCATTATGTGTTTATTTTTATTTTAATAATAAAAATTTAAGGAGTGTCTTGGTTTTATTTCCACTAATAAAGAGGTGTAGTTAATTAATATATACAGATAATAGTAATGATTAATTGTATGACCATGTATTAAGGAGGAACTAAAATGGCACATAGAAATAATAAAATATTAGTACCAGAAGCAAAGGAAGGGTTACATAAGGTTAAAGTAGAAACATCAAAAGAAGTGGGAGTAGATTTAAATAAAGAATATAATGGAGACATAACAACCAAAGAAGCAGGAAAAATAGGAGGACCATTAGGTGGGCAGATGGTTAAAAAAATGATTGAAGATTTTGAGAAAAAACTTTAAAAGTACTTTTCAAGTAGGGGCGATATTTTTTAAAATACTGCCCCTATTAGGTATAAAGAAAATTCATTCTAAAATTTGAGAAATTCCCATTGCAATCATTAGTATACCAGCTAGAACAGTAGCAATTCTTTTGTCAATTTTAAATTTGCCTAAAAGTTCTATAGCATAATTGCCAGATATAAATATTAGAAAACTTACGAAGAAGAAAGCTAAGCCTACAGCAAGCGGATGATAGCCTGCCAAACCAACTCCTACGGAACCACCTATGTCGTCTAGTGCTAAAGCAAGTCCAATAGAAATGGATTCCTTATAACTTAAAGTTTTTACTTGGTCCGTTTTATCTTTTTTCTTTAAAAAGGGTTCAAGCATAATTTTGATACCAGTTCCTGAGATTAGAAGCATACTAAGGAATGAGGCTACATTGTCGCTTAAGAAATTAGAGATTAAGCTGCCAGAGAGAGAGGAAATAAAAGCAACAGTAAATGCCATTAAAGAGATAAGAAAATTTTTCTTAAGCTGAACCGTAATTCCTCCAATACTATAGGCAATTCTTATTCCAATATTATCAAAACTATTAATAAGGGCTATTAATAGTAAATACAGAGTAGTTTGCAGCATAGTCTTCACCACCTTATATTTAAGTACAGACTTGTTATCGAGAGCTATATAAATTAATGGTGGTAAGTTATCCTTGAATATATGATATGTAAAATATGCAAAGTTGTGTTATATTTTAGAAAAAAGAATTTTATTAGGTCTATTTTTGAAGTATAATAAGAAAAAATATATTTAGAAAGGAGAGGAATAGTTTGGAGACAGATAAAAAAACTACAATAACTGTTGAAACCACAATTAATGAACAAGTAGAAAAAGTATGGAAGTATTGGACAGAACCGGAACATATAAAAAAATGGAATAGTGCTTCAGAGGATTGGCATACTCCTTTTGCTGAGAATGATTTAAGAGCGGGAGGTAAATTCCTTTCTAGGATGGAAGCAAAAGATGGAAGCTTTGGATTTGATTTTGGTGGAGTATATGATGAAGTAAAATTAAATGAATTAATATCATATACAATGGGAGATGGTAGAAAAGTAAGGATATCATTTGCTAATAAATCAAATAAGACCATAGTTATCGAAACTTTTGAAGCAGAAGACACTAATTCAATTGAACTCCAACAAAGAGGATGGCAGTCAATCTTAGATAACTTTAAAAAGTATGTAGAGGGAAAAAATAACACTCAGTAAAAACCATAAAGGAAAGCTCTGATTGTAGCAAATAACAAAGGGAGCTTTCCTTTAATTTATTTTTCATAATCTTTATTTTGTTTCATTACATTAAGATCAGAATCAATTTCATAGCGAAGTTTATTCATTGCTTGACAGTCTTCACAGCTAAAATCAGGAATAGACCAATTAATTTCTGATTGATGGAAAACACCATCATAATTAGCACCTTTAGCTATGTATTTATTTTGGCTGCTTGTAAGTGTTATCGATTTTCCACCACTATATTTTATTGCCACAGGTCCCTCTATAGTTGAATCAGATTCATTACTAAAGCTTCTATCTTTTGGAACGAAGAAACCGAAGCATTCCCATCCCTGAGGAGTAGTTTTACCTGTATGAAGTACATACCAGGAAGTATCATATTTTCCACCATCAGTTGCCTTAGGCGGTCCATATACTAAAATTTGTTCAGATGTTGAATTAGTAATTGTACAATAGTTTGAAGTAGTATTATGACCAACATTAGTTTTTTCACGAGAAATAGTACTTTGTGCACTCATTTTTCTACCTCCAGTCAATTATTTTTAAAAATTATTATATATAAGTTTTTATTTCTCTAGATTGAGTAATATTTTTGATTTCTTTACTATAATTTTTATCATTGAGATGAGTATGATTAAGTAAATCATTTGATTCAACAGAATTAATAGTAGTCATATCAATTAATTCTTTGATAACCTTGGTACTAGAATTAAGCTCATTTTTAAGTAAATTTTCTGTGCTATTTTGTACCATTGAAATAGCCTCCTTAATAAAAATTATTACTTTATTAGTATGTCATAATTTAAAAAAATAAATCTGGTAAGGTTTTCTTATAATAAAAATCGTCAAGGCGATTGATTTCTAAAGAGTAAAAAAACCTTCTTATTTAAGAATAAGAAGGTCTTCAATAAATTTTATTTTAAATTTATTTATATAATCCGAATCCAGTTATAATTAATTTATCCCAATCAGTTCCTTCATCATTGATCCATGTATATTCTATACTAAGTTCTTTAAGCCAAGCGTTAAGACCACTACTTTTCTTACTTACATTTGGTGATTGTCTTCCAAACTTTTCTTTTATAATATCTAACAATTGAGCTTGATCTTCTTTTCCTAGTTCTTTATCTAGCATTGATTCTATAACTTCGCGACATTCTAGATAGCACTTATGATCCTCAGCATATATTTCATTAGCCAATAATTGTCTCTTATTGTTTAAGGTTTCAACTACCTGATGTATTTCTTCTGTATTTGATAAATACTTCTTAGCAGTATTCATGGCAGCAATCTCATTATCAATTCTATTTATTGCTCTTTCTAACTTTTCATTTCTCATTATATAATCTCACTTTACTTTTTTATTTGTCATTACTTTATGACAATAAATAATTATATCATTATATTAATAAAATTCATAATTTATATTTTAGCGTACTTGACAAACCCTTCCTACAGATGTAGTCTGTAGATAAGGACTACAATTGTAGGAAGGAGATATTATATTGAACGAAGTGAATTATAAGATATCAGATGCAGAATGGGTAGTTATAAACGTATTATGGGAAGAATCACCGCTTACATCAACAAAGATTATTGAGGCTCTTAAGCCTAAAACTGACTGGAAACCTAAAACTATTCATTCATTAATTGATAGATTGGTAAAAAAAGGGGTAGTTGGTGTAGATAAGGAGTGTTCTCAATTTGAATTTTATCCTTTAGTAGAAAAGAGAGATTGCGTAATGGAGGAGACTAGATCTTTTATAAAAAAGGTTTATGATGGTTCAGTGCATTTAATGGTATCAAATTTTATCAAAAATGAAAAATTATCTCAAAATGAGATAGAAGAACTTCAAAAGTTACTTGATCAAAATAGAAAGTAATGAAAGGCAGTTGAAAGATTGTGAATTTAGAGAAGTTATTTGAACAAATCCTTCTTCTTTCAATTATGGGAAGTATTATAGCAGTTGCTATATTGATTTTTAAAGGAATTTTTAAAGATAAGCTTAGTGCAAAATTTCATTATTATATTTGGATTTTGCTTTTATTCAAACTTTTAGTACCTATGAATTATCAAAGCCAATTAAATCCAATTAATTATTTTAATATTCAATCTGAAAAATATAATATATCTTCAATTACGAATGATACAATCACAAAAAGCTTTAATTTAGATCCCAATATAGTAAATCAAAGTAGTAGGGAAATAAGTACTAATGATGTAGCTGTTTCAGGTAATTCTTTAGGATTTAATATGAAAACAGCATCTTTGATTTGGATAATAGGAATGGTAGTAATTCTACTTTATATAGTAATTGTGAATTTAATTATATTAAATAATATAAAGAGAAGTAATCGTTGTAAAAGAGAGGATATAAAAGAAATACTAAAAGAATCTAAAGAAAAACTAAATGTAAGTTCAAATATATCAATTATTTATGATGAACATTTAAAATCACCTTACGTTTATGGAATCATAAAACCAAAGATAGTAATATCACAACAAATTTTAAGCAAGCTAGAGAAAGAAGAGCTAAAATATGTTTTCTTACATGAAGTTACTCATATAAAAAGGAAAGATTTAATAGTAAATGTATTTATTTTATTGCTACAAGCTATATATTGGTTTAATCCATTAATATGGTATTCGTTATACAGATTTAAACAAGATTGCGAAGTTGCTTGTGATGCAACAGCTCTTAAAACATTAAATGTTTATGAAGCTCGAGAATATGGGCAAACTATAATTAATATGCTTAAAATAAATACAAAGTCAAAAAGGTTATTAGGCACATTAGGATTTGCAAATAAATATAGCAAAAGGAGAATAGTTATGATCACATTGTTTAACAAAAGATCAGCTTTACGCACAGCTATAGGGATTATTACAGCATTTACAGTAATCTTTATGGTAGGATGTTCAAGCATAAATAAATCTTCAAATAATGATTCGCAAAATAGTAATGTAGCTCAAAGTGATAATAATCAAAATGAAGTTAATAATGATAATTCATCATCAAATAGTAATGAGGTTAATAACTCAGGAAATAATTCAAGTACTCCGCCTAGACATAGTCCTATTCTAATCTCAGAACAAGAACTTATAAAAGATTTGGCTAAGCAAGGTAAAATTATAAATTGTGACTTTCCAGCTAAGACAACAAATCTTCAGGATATAGAAAAAGCTTGGGGAAAAGCAGATAAATCAGAATGGGTTGGAGCAGCTAAAGGTATGTATACCACTTATTCAAAGCGTAATGTAGTCTTTGGAACAAATAAAGGTGATCAGGTATTTGAAGTTAGATCATATGATAAAAAGTTAAATGATCTTACACTTGAAATGGTAAAAAACTATTTTGGAAAGCCTGCATATGATGTAAAGTCAAATGGTGAAGAAATTTTGGGCTATGTAGCAAGTAAAGATTTTAAAATATTATTTGTTTTTTCAGGTACATCAGGTAGCAATGATACTAAATTAGATCATTATTCAGTCTTATATCCTAAGGGCACAGTTAACAATATGGCAGATGACCCAGGTAGAGAGT